>NZ_KI271728.1:58646-66500 GCF_000469445.2 Oscillibacter sp. KLE 1745
AGGTCGACGGTTCGAGCCCGTTCCGGGTCGCCATCTCCCACGAGATGGAGTTCCATCTCGTGGGTCCCCTTGGGGTTGCAATTCCCCTCCCGCGCCGTGCGGCGCGGAAAAGATTTGCCCAGATAGCTCAGTTGGTAGAGCAGGGGACTGAAAATCCCCGTGTCGCTGGTTCGATTCCGGCTCTGGGCACCACTTGCGGGCATAGCTCATCTGGTAGAGCGCCACCTTGCCAAGGTGGAGGTAGCGAGTTCGAGCCTCGTTGCCCGCTCCACTGAGAATGCCCACACGATCTTGTGTGGGCATTCTCAGTGGAAAAGAAAATTTAAAAAAGCAGTGGACATTTCGGTTCAAACTGCATATAATAAAATAGAAGCAACGGTGACATAGCCAAGTGGTAAGGCAAGGGTCTGCAAAACCCTGATTCCCCGGTTCAAATCCGGGTGTCACCTCCAGAAAAACAACCACATCGAAAAGATGTGGTTGTTTTTTTGCCTAAATGCATTCATGGGCGCAGGGGATTGGATTCCGCCTGTGCCCGCTTTTCTTTTTCATCGGAACCATCCGCACGGCGGAAAGGCTCTGCCCCGCAATCGGACCGCAAAGAATACGGCTCCGCTCGCCTATGCGATTCGATTGCGGGGACGTGTGCCTGCGGATGCTGCTTTGACGAAAATGGATGGGAAGATGGCGGACTTTTTTGGGGAAAAAGATAGCAAAACGGCGAATTCTTTACGAAAAATATACAAGAGCCTGTGAGAAAAACGTGCTATAATGAGTTCGAATAAACAGAGATGTGGGAGACCAGCCCCCGATCCGCCGGCGCGCCCTCCAGGCTGCCGTACGGGTCTGGGGCGTTTTCCCTAGAAGGAGTGTATATGGCACATATCAATTCGGATATTCTGCGCCTCGGCGTGGATGTGGGGTCCACCACCGTCAAAGCAGTGGCCCTGGACCCGGCTGACAACAGCGTACTGTTCACCCGCTATCAGCGGCATAACGCCCATCAGGCGGATACCGTCCGGCAGCTGCTGGAGGAGGCGGCCGGTCACTTTCCCGGCATGCGGTTCCGTATCGGCGTGTGCGGGTCCGGCGGACGGCCCATTGCCGCCGCCCTGGGGGCCTGCTATGTCCAGGAGGTGGTGGCCAACGCGGCGGCAGTCCGGGCCTTGTATCCAAAGGTCCGCACCGCGGTGGAACTGGGCGGACAGGATGCCAAGGTGATCTTCTTCCGCTATGACGAGGCCAGCGGAAAGCTCCAGACCTCCGACATGCGGATGAACGGCAGCTGCGCCGGAGGCACCGGCGCGTTTATCGATGAGATCGCCGCGCTGCTGAACGTGCCGGCGGACGAGTTCGAGCAGCTGGCTGCCCGCGGGAAGACCGTTTACAGCATCTCCGGCCGCTGCGGCGTGTTTGCCAAGACAGACATCCAGCCCCTGCTGATCCAGGGGGCGGAGCGGGCGGATATCGCGCTTTCCACCTTCCACGCCATCGCCAAGCAGACCATCGGCGGCCTGTCCCAGGGACTGGAGCTGACGGCCCCCATCATCTTTGAGGGCGGCCCGCTGACCTTCAACCCCACGCTGGTGCGGGTGTTTGCGGAGCGGCTGAATCTGGAGGAAAGGGATATCGTTCGACCGGACCACCCGGAGACCATCGTGGCCCGGGGCACCGCCATCGCCATCGACGAGCTGTTCCCCGGACAGGAGGACGCCATGACCCTGGCAGAGGCCATGGAGCGGCTGGACAAGGCCCCGGCCCAGACCGAAGGGCCCTCCGGCACCGGCAGGCCCTTCTTTGCCAGCGACGAGGAGCGGGAGGTCTTTCTCCGCCGCCACCGGGCGGAGCTGCGCCGGCCGGTGGATGCCGCGGACCGGCAGATTCTGCGGGGGTACATCGGCATCGACTCCGGCTCCACCACCTCCAAGTGCGTCTTTATAGACGAGAACGAGCAAGTAACGGACACCTTCTACGCCAACAACCAGGGGGAGCCGCTGAAGGTGGTCCGGGAGGGCCTGCTGGCCCTGGCGGAGAAATATGAAAAAATGGGCATCCAGCTGGAAGTGCTGGGCCTGGGCACCACCGGCTACGGCGAGCAGATGCTCTCTGCTGCCTTTCACGCCGACTACCACACGGTAGAGACCGTGGCCCACGCCCGGGGCTGCCGCCGCTTCTTCCCGGACGCCACGTTTCTGCTGGACATCGGCGGCCAGGACATGAAGGCCATCTGGCTGAAGGACGGCGTGGTCACGAACATCATGCTGAACGAGGCATGCTCCTCCGGCTGCGGCTCCTTTTTGGAGAACTTCGCCGCCACCCTGGGGATGCCGGTGGACCAGGTGGCGGACGCCGCTTTCCGATCTCAGGCCCCTGCCGAGCTGGGCAGCCGGTGCACTGTGTTCATGAACAGCACCATCATCAACGAGCAGCGCAACGGCAAGCAGCCTGACGACCTGATGGCGGGGCTGTGCCGGTCCATCATCGAGAACGTGTTCACCAAGGTGGTCCGCATCGCCAACGTGGCGGAGCTGGGGGATCGGGTAGTGGTCCAGGGGGGCACCTTCCGAAACTTCGCCGTCCTGCGGGCCCTGGAGGAGTATCTGGGCCGGGACGTGACCCTGGCCCCCTATCCCGGCGAGATGGGCGCTCTGGGTGCGGCTCTCGCGGTGAAGCAGGAGGTGGAGGCCCACGGCTACGCCAACGGCCGCTGCTCCGCCTTCATCGGCTTTGACGCGGTGAAAAACTTCCAATACACCCGGGAGAGCGGTGTACTCTGCCCCCACTGCACCAACCACTGCAGCCGGACGATCCTGCATTTCCCGGACGGTGGCTGCTATGTCACCGGCAACCGGTGCGACCGGGGCGCCGTTGTGATGGAGGCGGCACCTGCCCATAAGGCCCAGGAAGTGCCGGACCTATTCCGGCTGCGGCAGGAGCTGCTGTTCAAGACATATCCGGTATCCCCCGTGCGGGAGGAGCAGAGCCAGACCGTGGGCCTGCCCCGGGTGCTGGAGTTCTGGGACAGCATGCCCTTCTGGAGTACCTTCTTCCGGGCTCTGGGGTATCGGGTGAAGTTCTCCCATCCCAGCAGCCGCAGACAGTATGAGAGCGGACTGCAGTACGTGGCGTCGGACACCATCTGTTTTCCGGCCAAGCTGGTCCACGGCCATGTGCTGGACCTGTCCAAACAGGGCGTAGACCGGATTTTCCTGCCCTATATCCTCCACATGCCAACAGAGAACAAAGGGGAGAAGAGCCCCTACGTCTGCCCGGTCATCATGGGCTACTCCATGGTGGTGCGGAATTTCCAGTCCCCCGGGGAGCACTTCTCCGTGGGCTTTGAGACGCCGGTGTTCCACTGGTTCAGCAAGCAGGACCGGAAGCGGCAGATCTGCCGGTATGCCGTGGAACACTGCGGCGCCACAAAGCGGCAGGCGGAGGCCGCTTACCGTCAGGCGGAGACGGCCATCCTCTCTTTCCGCCATCAGCTGGTGGAGGAGGGAAAGCGGGTCATCGCGGACACCGGGAAGGCGGGCGGTTTCGCCGTGGTGCTGGCGGGACGGCCCTATCACACGGACCCCCTCATCAACCACGACCTGTCCGGGATGTTCACCCGTCGGGGCATCCCGGTGCTGACGGTGGATAGCCTGCCCGGACTGGAGAAGGCGGACCTGCGCCGGTCCCGTGTGGAGATCACCAATGACTTCCACGCCCGGATGCTCTCCGGCGCCATGGTGACAGCGGAGCAGCCCTGCCTGGAGTACGTGCAGATCGTCAGCTTTGGCTGCGGCCATGATGCCATATTGTCCGATGAGATCATCCGCCTGCTGGGGGAGGGCAGCGGCAAGCCGCCCCTGATCCTGAAGGTGGACGAGAGCGAGGCCGCCGGGTCTCTCGGCATCCGGGTCCAGTCCTTTATTGAGACGGTACAGCTGCGCCGCTCTGCCCAGGCGGAGCAGGCGGCCTGCCGCCTGCCGGAGCCCTACGCGGTGAAGTACCGCAAGGAGGACCGGAAGCTGCGGACTGTGCTGGTGCCAAATATCTCCGCCCCGGTGTCCACTCTTCTCACGGCCTTGATGGACCGGGAGGGTATTCGGGCGGTGAGGCTGCCGGTGGGCGGCGTGGAGCAGATCCGGGTGGGGAAGAAGTACACCCACAATGACATCTGCTTCCCCTGTCAGATGGTCATCGGCGAGCTGATCGACGCCCTGCAGAAGGGAAACTATCCGGAGGACTCCGTGGCCGTGGGCATGGCCAAGCTCAGCTGCGACTGCCGGATGGCCAATTACACCGCGATTCTGCGCAAGGCGCTGGACAGCGCCGGATTTGAAAACGTCCCCATCCTCACCACAGACCCTGGCGACACCAAGGGTATCCACCCCGGCGTGTCCATGCTGGGGGCCCGGTCTGTTCTGCTGGCGGCGTGGGCCTTCTCCATGCTGGACATTCTGGAGGAGCTGTGCCGGAAGATCCGCCCCTATGAGACGGCGGCAGGCGAGACGAACCGCGTGTTCAGCGAATGTGTGGAGTGGATTGCCGCCGCATCCAAGCAGGGGCTGGGCAAGATGATCGGTGCCTTCCGGCGGGCCATCGAGGCATTCCGGGGGCTCCGCTATGACCGCTCCCGCCGCAAGCCCCGGGTGCTGGTCACCGGCGAGCTGCTGGTGAACTTTCATCCCGGCACCAACTTCCACGTGGAGGAGTACCTGGAACGCAACGACATGGAGGTCATCCTGCCCCGCATCACCTACCAGTTCCGCAAGGACTTCCAGGCGGCCATCAGCGAGATCCGGGACTTCGGTGCCCATCTGGCGCCCTATCCCTTCGCCCTGGACGGCGCCGTGGAGTTCATCCAGCGGTTTTTGGAGCGCATTGCCCGGTCCCATCCCCTGTATCACCCGGCGGCCCGGCCTCAGGACCTGTACAGTGACGTGGAGCACTTCATCCCCAAGACCCTCACCTGCGGCGAGGGCTGGCTGATGGCGGGCGAGATCGCCCACTACGCCCACCAGGGGGTCCGGTCCTTCATCATCCTCCAGCCCTTTGGGTGCCTGCCCAACCACGTGTGCGGCCGGGGCGTCACCAAGCGGCTCAAGGAGGAGTTCCCCGGCGTGCAGATCCTGCCCCTGGACCTGGATCCGGACACCAGCTACGCCAATGTGGAGAACCGGCTCCAGATGCTCATCATGAATCAGACCGCGGAGGCGGAGCATTCCGCAGCTAGTGTGGAACCGGCACCCCAAAAGACCCGGGGCGGTTCGCCCCGTCCGGCGCTGTCCTCTACATAAGCGCGGGCGTCGGCTGTATTTTCAGACTCCGGAGAGGAATGCCCGGTGCCGAGGTTCGACCTGGATACAAAGAAGGCAGCCGTTCATGCGAACGGCTGCCTTCTTGAATTTTCGGTTATCGGAAATCTCGGGCATTTCTGGAGGCGCGGACCGGTCGGCGGTCACTTCGCACGTGCAGGAGGCGTGCGGGCGCTTCTATGGACAGTGGAGAGCAGCTCCCGCACCTGCTCCCGGGAGAGGCGGGGCGGAAGCGTGCTGTACAAGCTCCGCTCCACATCGTCCACCAGAATGCTGTACCGAGCCTGCATGGGCGCATCCAGCGCGTCCCGGAGGGGATCCCCTGCCAGACGTTCCAGATACTCCCGGGGGGTCTCCTGGCTTTGACGGCGGCAGCGGCGGCGGGCGCCCCAGCGCTCCAGTTCCAGAAGGGCGGCACGGGGGGTTCCGGCGTACCGCAGCAGAAATGCCCTGACCCGCAGGCGCTGGCCCAGCCGGGAGAGCAGGCCACGGCGGCCCAGACGCTGCCTGACGAGCCCGTCGTCATCATCCTCCTCCGGCAACCTGATGCGGCTGCGGCTGCGCCAGAGCCAGCGCACCAGGGCAGCCACTCCGGCCAGGACCAGCGCGGCCAGGGACAGGAGCAGCAACGCCGTCACCAGCTGAGGGGCGATGGCGGGGCCGGAGGCGCTTTCCACAGGCAGAGCGGCCTCACTGCCGCCTCCGGCGGCGGAGGACATCCCTGCGGACCCGGCGGAGCGGCCCTGGAAGAGAGACGTCAGGAACCGGAATACAGCGATCAGGGCGCCCTCCAGAAGGCTGCCGACGGCCTGAAAGATGGGGATCAGCTCCCCCCTGGCGGCCAGCAGCAGAGCGCAGGCGGCCACAGCCAGCAAGGCCAGGACCGCTGGGACCAGCAGAACAGGAAGCCGCCCGAAGGGAGAACCGGCCCGAATGGTGTTGCGGCCGGAGGTGCGCATCCCCACCACTGCCAGCAGATCCAGCGCCAGCAGCGCCAACAGAACCGGCACCCGGTCCAGCAGCTGAGGGGCGAAGGAGGCCACGATCAGATAGAACAGCCCATACAGGCCCATGTACTCCCCGGCCCCGTGGAGGTGGCGGACCGTGACAGGCGTGACGCCCCAGTGGTATCCCCGGCACAGGGGGAAGAGGTACAGGGGCACCTGAATCACCAGAAGAGGCGGATAGGTCAGGTCCAGCGTGCGGCTGAGCAGGGGGATCCAGACGGCGCAGAGGAGGACGTTCAGCAGCAGAATCTGCCAAAAGCGGCGGGGCTTTTGGAGAAAGAGGCTGTTGCCTGCGGTCATCAGCCCGCCAGAGAGCAGAAACCCCCACATGGAGAAGGGCGGCCGGCCACACAGGAGCTGCCACAGAATATCGGCCGTCAGGAAGACAATCAGCAGCTCGGTGGCCAGCGGCAGGCACTTGAGGGCGGTGGTCTTTCCATGTCTCATAGGCCGCCTCCTGCCCGAAAGGCATTCAGGTCCAGGACCCGCAGGAGGGGGTGAGACTGTTCCCCCCAGGCCAGCAGGGGGACGCGGTGCCGCTCCAGCAGCGCACAGGTACCGGCGTCCAGGCGGCGGACATCCCCGCAGATCAGAAAGGCGCCGGAGAGGGTGCGGAGGCGCGGCAGGATCTCGTCCGCCGTAATGGAGACAGCGGTGTCTGCGGCGGCCAGCAGCGTCAGGACTGCGGGAAGCTGCCGCCGGTCCCGGCAGGCGGCAAACTGCTCCAGCCGCCCGGCGGGGCGGGAGATGAGCAGAGACACGGCCACCTCCTCTTCCATCAGCTGCGCCGCCAGGGAGCCCAGGATCTCCAGGGCAGATTCGAAGTCCTCCGGCGGCAGGCCCGCGAAGGAGGCACCATCCAGCAGGAACGCGGCCCGGCGGGGGGAGATTTTCTCGTAGATGTTCACCATGGCGCCCTGCCCCCGGGCCATCAGGCGGAAGTTCAGGGACCGGGCGTTGTCCCCCGGCTGGTAAGCGCGGACGTTCCGGATCACGGTCCGGTCATCCTGAAAGCCCCGGGCGCCGGTCTCCAGCTCCCAGCTGTTGCGCAGGAACCAGCGGGTGGACACGGGAACCAGCCGGGGAAACACCGCCAGCGTCACGGGCCTGGGCAGTGGGATTTCCTTCTCCCGGATACACAGGCACAGGCCATCGCCGGAGAGCAGCCGGATCCGGTCAAAGGACAGCAGGCCCCGGTGCTCCGCCTGGAGGCGGCTGGTGTAGGACATCCGCTGATGCCCCAGCAGGAAGGAGACGTTCTTTTCATAATAGGGCTTCTGCACGCCCCCCTCCAGGAGTTCCACGGTCTCCCAGCGGTGCTCCGGCCGGAGGGCGCCGCCCGGCTCCAGGGGGAAGCGCACCGTCAGCCAGACCAGGGGCAGCCACTTGGGGTTGTCCAGCGTCACCCGCAGAGGACAGGGCTCCCCGGGGAAGACGCAGCTCCGCTCCGCCTGGAGGGCGGCGTTCACGCCGTCCAGCACATGGCGGGCCCAGAGGCGGGCCGCGGCGGCCACGGCGGCGGCCGCCAGAGAGAAGATGGC
>NZ_KI271729.1:0-1633 GCF_000469445.2 Oscillibacter sp. KLE 1745
CCATTCCCCGCCCCAAAAACGCCGCACAGGGCGTTCTGGGGCGGTTTATAACCCTTTCTTGAAATCCTCCACCAGCAGATCGCTCAAAGCCTGTGACGGGCGTATTTTGACCGTTATATGCCCATCCGGTACAGTGTCCCACCATTTGCGGATGGTGGGATAGGTCAATCCTGTATCCTTTTTGCACTGGCTTTTCGTTCCCTCCGGATGCTGCTGCCGCCACTCATAAACCATCTGTTGCGCCGTCCCGCTTCCCGATGGGCGACCACCATTTGTACATTCCCCGATACCGACCTTAAATTGCCTATTCATGTTCATATACTGCATATGGAGTTTCTGCGTTCGCCCATTCCTTCTATTCCTCTCGATACGAATATCGGTCAGCGCCTCAATATCGGCAATCGTGAAATTGTAATACTCCTTGTCATAGGCTTCCAGCGCACTCCGTATATCGTCCTCGGTCAATGCGTTCTCGTGCTTCACCATCTGCAGATCCTCAAAAGCCAATTTCATATCCTGCCGGAGCTGCTGCTTCGATACGCCGCATTTGTAGGCATAGATGGCAAGGCACATCAGAAAGAAATACCGATGCCCGCCCTTTATCTCGCCGATCTGCCGCAGCCACCAATGGTAGAGAGCATACGGATCGTCCCCATGCACCTTTCCAGCAATGTCCCACTTCTTGCGCCCTTTCTCGCCATTTACGACAACACGCTCATACCACTCCGGATATGCCTCCCTCGCCTCGGCTCGTGTCATTTTGGACGGACTGAAAGGCTTATTTACATCCACCCTGTTTTCCGGCTTTGCGTAGGCGTTCAGATAATCCAGCGTCACCCTTTCTCCGGTACGGAAAGCAACCAGCTCCGTCCCATGCTTGTCATTGAGGCTCCCCACCATGCGGAAACCCTGATTGATAGACTGATACTGTATTGCCTTGACCTGTGAGGTGCTCCCATACTCCCACATCCGGAAAGTGAGGTCATATTTCAGACTTTTAAGCTGGATTTTTATATTCGGGTATAGGTCAATCGGCTGCTGGAAAACATAGTAGACATGAAGCCCCGTCCCCGACAGAACAAGAAAAGTCGGCATCGGCAACCGGCGCACTCGCTCCGGATCACCGCCAAAACGCAGAAAGAGGTTGCGCAGCTCGGCAAGACCTACGCCATCCAGATCGAAGATCAGAGCATACATCCGCTGGGCGTTCTCCAGCCTGTTCTCCTTTCTGCGATATGCAAGACCGCTGCACAAAGTAAGGCTGTTCCCCTCGACAAACTCCATGTAATCATGTTCCCATGTGTCGTTATACATCTTCCTGCGCCGGAGCTTCTTATCCTCGCTCTGTTCGTCCCGATACAGATACACAGCGTTCGGATGGGAAAAATCCGTGTGCCGTTCTCCGGAGTTCTCATTATCCGGAAACAGCTCTTTATAAAACTCATAGCCTCCGACCTCCGGATATTGTGCGCTCAAATACTCATAGCAGCCTCGATAATTCTCGGTCATATTACCACCTCACAAAAGAAAAAGTACAAAAAGAAAATCCGCTGCGGCGGGGATCGCCTGCGGGCGGGAAGGGGGAAAAGGGGGAGCAAAAGAGCGCCGCCTACGGCGGCTTAAAGAGAAAGTC
>NZ_KI271730.1:0-2147 GCF_000469445.2 Oscillibacter sp. KLE 1745
GCCCCTTGTGGGGCGGCCCGTTTGCGCAGGGCGGCGCGTTGGGAAACGGCGGCGTCATACCACCTGGAACAGGTAGAACTTCAGATAATTCGTCTCCTCGACGCCCCAGAGGATGGGGTGGTCGCAGGCCTGCTGCCGGGCCTCGATCTGCCGCAGCTGCACTCCGGCGTCTCGGGCGGCGCTGTGGAGCATGGCTGCGAACTTCTCCTCCGTGGCGAAGTGGGAGCAGGAGCAGGTGGCGAGAAGACCGCCCCGGGGCAGCAGCTTCATGGCCCGGTAGTTGATCTCCTTATACCCGGAGATGGCGTTGGCAACGGTCCTGCGGGACTTGGTGAAGGCCGGCGGGTCCAGGATGATGAAGTCGTACCGCTTCGGCTCCTTCTCCAGCGCGGGCAGCAGGTCGAACACGTTGGCGGCCACGCAGTCCACTGCGCCGGTGAGGCCGTTGCGCGCCGCGTTGGCCCGGGCCATCTCCACGGCGGACTCCGACACATCCACGGCGGTGACGTGCTTCGCCCCGCCCATCGCGGCGTTCAGAGCGAAGGATCCGGTGTGGGTGAAGCAGTCCAGCACCGTCCTGCCCCGGGCGATGCGCCCCACCGCCCGGCGGTTGTACTTCTGGTCCAGGAAGAACCCGGTCTTCTGGCCGTTCTCCACGTCTACCAGATATTTCACGCCGTTCTCCGTGATCTCCGTCACTGCAGAATCCGGCGCCGCTTCCCCCGGCAGGGGATACCACCCCTTGCCCTGGGGCAGCCCCTCCTTCTCCCGCAGGGCCACGTCGTTCCGGAGAAGGATCCCGCGGATCGGGAACCCGTCCGCCCGGAGGAGCTCCGCCAGCGCCGGCAGCAGGATGTCCTGGATCCGCTCCATGCCCACGGACAGCACCTGGACGGACAGCAGGTCGTGGAACTTGTCCACCGTCAGTCCGGGAAAGGCATCTGCCTCCCCGAAGATGATCCGGCAGGCGTCCAGGTCCTCCGGAGACATCACGCGCTTCCGGTATTCCCAGGCCCACTGAAGCTTCCGGCGCCAGAAGGCGGCGTCGAACTGGTCATTGGCGTTGCGGGACACCAGCCGCACCCGGATCTTGGACTGCTCCGACAAAAAGCCCGTACCCAGATACCGGCCCTTTTTGCTGATCACGTCCACCAGGCCGCCGTTTTCCGCCTGTCCCTCTGTGGCTGTAATTTCTGCGTCATAGACCCAGGGGTGGCCCCGGAGGATGGCGGCCTCCGCTTTGGCCGTGACGGTGTATCTGGGGTAATTCCGTTCCGCTTTCATGGCATGATTCCTTTCCCTCTGATATTTCCAGGCCAGTGTATCACATTTTTGAGGGAAACGCCATAGACTGGGAAAAAAGGAGGGACAATTCCATGCCCAAGATCTATCTGAGCCCGTCCACTCAGGACTGGAACATGTACGTTACCGGCAGCGGGTCCGAGGAGTACAACATGAACCTGCTGGCAGACGCCCTGGTGCCCTATCTGCTCTCCAACGGCATCCAGTACCAGCGCAACCGGCCGGAGATGACTGCCGGCAGCTCCATCCGGGAGGCCAATCAGGGGGAGTATGACCTGTATCTGGCGCTCCACTCCAACGCCGCCCCAGAGGGGCGCTATGGCGAGGAACGGGGCATTATTGCCTTCTATTACCCCGGCAGCGTGGGCGGTCAGCGGGCCGCAGAGCTCATCGCCCAGGAGCTGCGGAAGATCTATCCATTGCCCAACAAGGTCACTACCCGCCCCACCACTTCACTGGGAGAGGTCCGCCAGCCCCGGTTTCCCTCTGTACTGCTGGAGATCGGCTACCACGACAATTACAGCGACGCCACCTGGCTGGAGGGCCACTGGGATGCCATCGCCCAGCAGATTGCCCGGGGCCTGACGGAGTATTTCGGCCTGCCCTTTATCTACCCCATGGACCCGATGCAGGGCACCGTGTCTGTGAGCAACGGCACGCTGAACCTGCGGGACTATCCATCCTCCTCCGGCAAGGTGATCGCCAACCTTCCCAACGGCGCCGCTGTTACGATCTACGGCGAATGGAACGGCTGGTATGTGGTGCACTACGGGGATCAGGTGGGGTATGCCGCCGCGGCATACATCAATACGTGAGAATCCGCCGGCTTCCCGCCGCGGCGGGAA
>NZ_KI271731.1:0-20424 GCF_000469445.2 Oscillibacter sp. KLE 1745
GGCGGACCGGATGGATGTAAAGGCCCGCCGGGCCGCGGAGCGCCGGGCGGAGCAGGCGGCCCATGAGAAGAATCTCCGCCAGGGCAAGCGCCGCCGAAAGACGCCGCCTGCACCAAAGGCGGCTAAACCTCCGGCGGAAATGCCACCGGAGCGTGCGCCAGACGGGAACCGTCCCCGCGGCGCAAAGCCATACCGATCCCGTCCCCCCAGGGACGCTCGCCCCAAGCCGAAGGCACAGGCGCGGCCATACGCCAACAGCCGCCCGGTGAAAAAGGGCAAAGGCTCCTTCCGCAAGAAAAAGGAAGGCTGACGGACCGCGCCGCCGCGGCATGTGTCCGCGGCAGCTATTTGAAAAAATTTCCCAGCCCTCGGGTTGGAGCAGAACGAGGTGTTTCTATTGGGTATTGAGAAATACAGAGTCCATGAGGTGGCGAAGGATTTCGGCCTTCCCACCAAGACCATCACGGAGATCCTGACGAAATACGCCGAGACTCCCAAAAACCACATGCAGGCGCTGACAGATCAGGAGCTCTCTCTGATCTTTGAATACCTGACGCAGCACAATCCGGTCTCCAGCATCCAGGTGATCTTCGCCGACACCTACAAGGAGGAGCCTGCGAAGGAACCGGCCACCAAAAAGTCAGAGCCCGCCGGCAAGGCCGCCGCGCCCGCCCAGGGCCAGCAGGTCAGGCAGTCTGTGCCTGCCCAGAGCGCGCAGAGCAGCCAGGGTGGCCGGCAGCAGCCCCAGCAGCAGAACGCCGCCTCCAAGCCTGCGGCGCAGCAGCCGGTGTCCCGGGTGCCCCAGCGGAAGATCGTGGACACCCGCAAGGGCGGCGACGTGAATCTGGCCAAGTATGATGAGCGGCTGGAGGATCTGGGCGGCGAGCGGGGCGCTCGGATGCAGCGGCAGCAGCGCAGCGGCAAGGAGAAGATCCGCACCAACAACCAGCGCCGGGGCGGCATGACCTTCTCCAACAAGCGCAAGCAGGACGAGGCAGAGCGGATGCGCAGGCTCCAGCTGGAGATCGCCAAGAAGGCCCCTGTGAAGGTCATGATCCCCGATGAGATCTCCGTGGGCGAACTGGCCAGCCGCATGAAGAAAACCGGCGCAGAGGTGGTCAAGTGCCTGATGAAGAACGGCATTATGGCCTCCCTCAGCCAGATCATCGACTTCGACACCGCCGCCATCATCGCCGAGGAGATGGGCTGCAAGGTGGAGAAGGAGGTTGTCGTCACCATCGAGGAGCGGCTGATTGACGACCACGAGGACAAGGCGGAGGATCTGGTGCCCCGGGCTCCCGTGGTGGTGGTCATGGGTCACGTGGACCACGGCAAGACCTCCCTGCTGGATACCATCCGCCACACCTCTGTGGCGGCCGGAGAGGCCGGCGGCATCACCCAGCACATCGGCGCCTATCAGGTGCAGGTGAACGGCAAGCCCATCACCTTCCTGGACACGCCGGGCCATGAGGCATTCACCTCCATGCGGGCCCGCGGCGCCATGATTACGGACATTGCCATTCTGGTGGTGGCAGCGGACGACGGCATCATGCCCCAGACCGTGGAGTCCATCAACCATGCCAAGGCCGCAGGTATCCCCATCATCGTGGCCATCAACAAGATCGACAGGGAGAACGCCAACCCGGACCGGGTGCTTCAGCAGCTGACGGAGTACGGCCTGGTACCAGAGGACTGGGGCGGCGACACCATCTGCTGTAGGATCTCCGCCAAGCAGAAGATCGGCATCGAGAACCTGCTGGAAATGGTGACCCTCACCGCTGAGATGGCGGAGCTGAAGGCCAACCCCAACCGGTCTGCCAAGGGCACCGTCATCGAGGCCCGGCTGGACAAGGGCCGGGGCCCCGTGGCCACTCTGCTGGTGCAGAACGGCACACTGAAGCAGGGCGACATCATCATCGCCGGCACCGCCGTGGGCCGTGTCCGAACCATGATGGACTACAAGGGCGCCCGTCTCACCCAGGCCGGCCCCTCCGTGCCCGTAGAGATCGCGGGCCTCTCCGAAGCGCCCTCTGCCGGCAGCCCCTTCTTCGCCGTGGCCGACGAGCGCATGGCCCGGGAGCTGGTGGAGCAGCGCAAGGCCGAGGAGAAGGCCAAGGCCGCCGCACCGGTGCAGAAGGTCTCTCTGGAGAACCTGTTTGACCAGATCCAGGCCGGCGAACGCAAGGAGCTGGCCCTGATCGTCAAGGCCGACGTCCAGGGCAGTGTGGAGGCGGTGAAGGCCTCTCTGGAAAAGCTGTCCAACGACGAAGTGACCGTCCGTGTCATTCACGGCGGCGTGGGCGCCATCAACGAGTCCGACGTGATGCTGGCTGCCTCCTCCGGCGCCATCATCGTGGGCTTCAACGTCCGGCCGGACGCCGCCGCCCGGGACGGCGCGGTGCGCCAGAACGTGGATATGCGGATGTATCGCGTCATCTATGACTGCATCGATGAGATCGAGGCGGCCATGAAGGGCATGCTGGCCCCCAAGTACCGGGAAGTGGTGCTGGGCCACGCGGAGGTCCGCCAGACCTACAAGGTCTCCAGCGTGGGCACCGTGGCCGGCTGCTACGTCCAGGACGGCAAGATCGTCCGTAGCTGCTCCGTCCGGGTGGTCCGGGACGGCATCGTGATCCACGAGGGTTCTCTGGCCTCCCTGAAGCGGTTCAAGGACGACGCCCGGGAGGTCGCTGAGAACTACGAGTGCGGCCTGACCGTGGAGAAGTTCAACGACATCAAAGAGGGCGATATCATCGAGGCGTTTACCATGGAGGAGATTCCGCGGTAATGTGCTGGGCCTGACGCTGCATACCGCCTCTCCGACGCCCTTTCGGGCCGCAGAGCGGCCCCGCACGGCAGTGCGCCCAAGCGTGTCGCGGTTGGTTCTGCCCGCCGAGGATGTCTGATTCAGAGTTCCTGTGAAACCCATTTCATGGGGCGTGCGGTATCATCGAGGTGTTTACCATGAACAGCTTCCCCGGTAATGGGCCTGCCTCATCAGATCGCAATCATCAACCATACTTGCAATAGCCGGCAGGGCGGGCGTAAACGCCCGCCCTGCTTTTTCAGAAGGAGCGCCTATGAGCCGCGTGATCCTGCTTTGCGCCGATCATCCCCTTCCGCTGTATGCCGCCCAGACCCGCCGGGTCTATTTCCACAGCGGCGTGCGGTATGAGGAGGAAGGATTTTCTGTTCAGCCCCATGTCTACTACCGCCCTGCGGTGGACAACCTGGAGCTGTCCATGAAACCCCATCGCTATGAGCTGGACCTGCGTGCTACGGAGCAGGACGCCGCCCTGCTGCGGGACTATCTGCGGCAGAGCTGCATTCCCGGTGAACAGGTGGAGCTGTGGAACCTGTGGGTGAGCGATATCCGGGTCCGGGCCTTTCGCCTGACGGGCCCGCTGGCAGATCTGGACGCCGACGCCCTGGTGCAGATGGCGGAGCGGGAGCAGACCTGCATTACCCTGACCATATAAGCGCTCCAACCAAGCGCAATTCCAATGAACTCCCATAAGGAGGTATCTCTCTATGCCAAGCAATCGAATCGGCCGGATCAACGAGGAGATCCAGCGGGAGCTGGCGGACCAGCTCCGCCGTCTGAAGGACCCCCGTGTCTCCCAGGTGGGTATGGTATCCATCACCCGGGTGGACACCACCAGCGACCTGCGATACGCCCGGGTCTATATCAGTGTTCTGGACAAGGACCAGGAGAAAGACGTGCTGAAGGGCCTGAAATCCGCCGGCGGCTTCCTGCGGCGGGAGCTGGGACGGGCCCTGCAGCTGCGATACACGCCGGAACTGCAGTTCATCGCCGACGACTCCATCCAGCACGGCGCCCACATCCTGGAGATCCTGCGCCAGGTGGAGCGGCAGGATGAAGCCCGGGACGGCCCGGACGCCGGCGAAACGGAGGAATGAGTATGCTGACGGTCTCCCAGACTGCGGCGCTGCTGCGGACCTTTGACAATATTCTGATCCTCACCCATGTCCGCCCGGATGGGGACACGGTGGGCTGCGCCGCAGCCCTGTGCGCAGGACTGCGGTCTCTGGGCAAGACGGCGTTTCTGCTGCCCAATCCGGAGCTGACAGACACCACCGCCCCCTATTTCCGCCCTTACGAGGCGCCGGAAGGCTTCACACCGGACAAGGTGGTGTCCACGGACATCGCCACGGTGGGCCTGTTCCCGGAGAACGCCAGACCATACGCGGAACGGGTGGATCTGGCCATTGACCACCATCCCTCTTTTGAGTCCTTTGGCCGAGAGAATATCGTCCGGCCGGAAGCCGCCGCGTGCGGAGAGCTAATCTACGACATTCTGTCCGATCTGGGCCCCATCACGCCGGAGATGGCCCTGCCGCTGTATGTGGCCGTCTCCACGGACACAGGCTGCTTTGCCTACGCCAATACCACCGCCCAGACCCATGCGGTGGCGGCCGCGCTGCTGCGGACCGGCATCGACTATCAGACCGTCAACAAGGTGTTCTTCCGCACCAAGAGCCGCAGGCGGATGCAGCTGGAGGCCGCCATCCTCAACGACTGTACGTTTTACGACCGAGACCGGGTGGCGGTGCTGTCCGTGCCCCTCTCCCTGATGGCGCGGATCGGCGCCTCGGAAACGGATGCGGAGGACCTCTCCGCTCTGGGTCCCCAGATTGAGGGCGTGGACTGCGCCATCACCATGCGGGAGCTGCGGCCCGATGTGTGGAAGATGTCCCTGCGGACCGGTCCCCGGATTAATGCCACGGAGGCCTGCCGGCTGCTGGGCGGCGGCGGCCACGCGGCCGCCGCAGGCTGCACGGTGGAGGCCCCCTGGGCTGAGGCCAGGGAGCGAATCCTGGCTGCCGTGGCGCAGGTGGCGCCGGACTATCAGCGCTGAGCGGGCCGCGTTCTGCTGCCCTTGAGGAGGTTTTTATGCCCAGTGGTATCCTGATTATCGACAAGCCCGCCGGTTGGACCAGCATGGACGTCTGCGCCAAGGTGCGGGGCATCTTCCACGAAAAGCGGGTGGGACACGGCGGAACGCTGGACCCCATGGCCACCGGGGTGCTGCCGGTCTTTGTGGGGCAGGCCACCCGCGGGGTGGAGTTCGCAGAGAACGGCCAGAAGGAATATGTAGCCGGTCTGCGGCTCGGCCAGGTGACGGACACCCAGGACGTCACCGGCACCACGCTGGAGACCCGTCCCGTCACGGCGGATCGGGCAGCACTGGAAGCGCTGCTGCCCCGCTTTCTGGGAGAGCAGGACCAGATCCCCCCTATGTACTCCGCTGTCAAGGTAGGCGGGCAGAAACTCTACGACCTGGCCCGGAAGGGACAGGTCGTGGAACGGAAGCCCCGCCGCATCACCATCTACGAGCTGGAGCTACTGGCCCAGGAGAGCGCAACGGACTACCTGCTCCGCTGCCGCTGCTCCAAGGGCACCTACATCCGCACCCTCTGCCATGACATCGGCCGACAGCTGGGCTGCGGCGGGACGCTGTACGCCCTCCGCCGCACCATGGCGGCCGGCTTCAGGTTGGACCAGGCAGTGACGCTGGAGGCAGTCCAGGCACAGGGTACAGCGCTCCTGCTGCCTACGGACAGCCTCTTCGCAGAGTACCCGGCCCTGCCTCTGACATCCGGCCTGCTGGAGAAACGGGTCCGCTGCGGCAATCCCATCCCCCTGCCGGGCACACCGGACGGCATCTACCGCGTATACAGCCGGGACCGGCAGTTCCTGTGCCTGTCCCGGGCTGCGGGCGGAACGCTGACGTCCATCAAGAATTTCTTTGGAGCGTAAACCATGAAAGAACGAGTCATTGCCCTGGGCTTTTTTGACGGAGTCCACCTGGGGCACGGCGCCCTGCTGCGCCGGGCCGCTGAGGAGGCCGCCCTGCGGGGCTGTACCCCCGCGGTATTCACCTTTGACCGCCCGCCGAAGGAGGTGGTCACCGGCGTCCCCTGTCCCCTCATCAACTCCCCGGAGGACCGGCGGGACCTGGTGCGGCGGCTGTACCGCATTCAGGACGTGCTGATGGTCCCCTTTGACCGCGAGATGATGACCACGCCCTGGGATGACTTTATTGTCCGGATCCTGGTGGGCCGCTACCACGCGGTCCATCTGGTGGCGGGACACGATCACCACTTCGGCCACAGGAACCAGGGCACACCGGAGCTGCTGGCGCAGAAGTGCGCCCAGCTGGGCCTGGGCTGTGACATCATCCCCAAGGTGGAGGTGGCAGGCATCACCGTCAGCTCCACCTACATCCGCCGGTTGGTGGAGCTGGGGCAGATCAGCCGGGCCAACCGCTTCCTGGGCCACCCCCACACCCTGACAGGCACAGTCCGCCACGGCCGGGGCATCGGCTCCTCCCAACTGTTCCCCACTGCCAACCTCGTCATTCCGCCTCATGTGCTGGTGCCGAGCCACGGAGTATACGCCACCCGGGCCACACTGGAGGACGGCTCCTGCTACGCCGCTGTCACCAACGTGGGCACCCGCCCCACGGTTCAAAACGGCCCGGACATCACAGTGGAGGCCTGTCTCCTGGACTTCCAGGGGGACCTGTACGGTAAACAGCTGCGGCTGGAGTTTTATGAGCATCTGCGCCAGGAGGTGCGCTTCGACTCCCTGGACGCCCTGCGGGCCCAGATCCAGTCGGATGCAGACGCCACCCGGACCTATTTCGCAGACGGGGTCCCCACCTTCCCTGCCCTTTGATCCTCCATGAAACAGCGCGGAGTCCGGAATCGGACTCCGCGCTGTTTTCAGATCAGCCACACCGTCAGCCACACCAAGCCGATCCCGGCAGCGCCCATCAGGGTGTAGACCGCCGGGGAAAGATCCCGCCAGATCCGGCTGAACCGCCCATGGTCTCCGCCGGCATAGTTTCGCGCCACCCGGCGGGCCTCCTCCACCAGCTCCCGGGCGGTGACGCCCTCGCCGGCCGCATCGTTCCGCACGATGAAGATCGCCTGCTCAAAAAAACGCTGGTCCGGGGAATCCACCACCACGACCCGTCTGGAAATGCCTTTCACCATCCGCTTTACGCCTCCTGCCTCTCACAGAATTTAGATGGTTCCATTTTGTCTCAGCGCGGGAAAATTTATACCGCCTCTCACACCTTTTTCACACCGCTCTCCCGGCTGAGATACAGCACCTGAACCCCGCAGTCGTCCTGAAGATTCTCCCGCCGGACGCTCTCGCTGAGGATCAGTCCCGCCAGGGTCTGCGGATCCTCTCCATCCCAGCCGGCCAGCAGGTTTTGAAGCCATTCGTCCCGGCCCGGGTCTGCCACCCCGTCGCTGACCATTACTGCAAAGCTTCCCGGCTCCAGCGTGGCACGGGTCACATCCGGAGCCGCCGCCCCGCCCCGCAGACCCGCCGGCAGGGTCCCGCCGGTGATCCGCCGGACAGTGCCCCCCTTCTTCACATAGCTGGGGGCCGCGCCGTATTTGAAGAAGGCCGCCTCCCCCGTCTCCGGTCTGCAGGTGATGAGATCAATGGTGGTGAAGCTTCCGGTCTCCGCGCCCCGCAGGGCCATGGCTGCGTTCAGGGTCTTCATGGCCGCCTCCGGCTCGATGCCCGCCTGCAAAAACTGCTCCAACAGACGGCAGGTGAGGGCGGACTCCCGCCGGGCTGCCTCTCCGCTGCCCATGCCGTCCGCCAGCAGCAGGCACAGAAGCCCTCCCTCCGTGCGGAAGGAGACCACCGTATCCCCGCAGACCGTCTCCCCTTCTTTGGGCCGCAGAGCCGCGCCAATGCGGCAGAGATCCGCCTCCCCTGCTGTGGCACGGACCTCCCCCAAACCGGCAGCGGTGGCGGTCAGCAGTTCACTGAGCTGGGCGTACTGGCCCCTGGCGCTGCGGCGGGTCTCCTCCAGCTGCCGCCGGTACTGCCGCCGCAGCAGGAATGCAGAGAGCTCCCCATTGACGGCGGTGAGAAAGTCCGGCAGGTGGATGCACCGGTCCGCGAAGTAGCTGGGAAAGTCCTTGGCCAGCGCGCGCCCCCGCTCCAGCAGGAAGGGCGTGGCGTCGTTCAGGGCGTTGAAGGTGCCGGTGTACTCCTTCTGCCAACAGAGCTCGCACAGGGCGCAGCCCCGGCACACCTTTTCTGCCGCCCGGTCAAAGACCACCGCCGGGTTCTCCTCCGTGGACACCGGGGCCGCCCTGCCCATGCTGTCGTACAGGGCCCGCAGAGCGGCGGCCATCCGGGTCAGCTGGGCGCGCATCCCCTCCAGCGCGGCGGGAAACTCCGGTGTCTCTCCCCGCATCACCCGCTTGCCGCCGAAGGCTCGGCCCGGCAGCATCAAAAACAGGACCGCTCCCACCGCGGCCTCCGGCAGCAGGGGCGTGGAAAGGCCCGCCGGCAGGGCGGCCAGAGCCGCCGCTCCCCAGAATGCCAGCGCCGCCCAGATCCGCCTTCCGCTGCTGCGGCTCCCAGCCAGAAGGCCCGCCAGACCATAGGCCGCCCCGAAGAGGACGCCGCCCCGGCCGGAACAGAAGTCCGCCGCCAGGCCCGCCCCCAGTCCGGCGGCTACCCCGGTCATGGCCCCCCGCTGATAGGCGGTGTAGGCCAGCAGCAGGCACAACAGTGAACGCCCCACGGAGACACCGGCCAGTTCTACGTCCACCAGCGCCAGCAGAATGGAGCCTGCCAGAAACAGCAGACTATCTGGCTCCGGCCGCTCCCCTCCGGCCTGCAGCAGGGGCTGATAATACCATGCGGAGATGCCTACCAGGGCCGTTGCCGCAAGGCAGGGCGCCAGGTTTCGCAGGGGGGACAAGGACTGGAGCACGTAGATGCCGCTCACCGCCAGAAACAGTCCCGCCCCTGCCAGAGGGTGAAACAGCGGTCCCTCCAGCAGCTTCAGCCCCTGAAAGGCCGCCGCGGTGGTAAAGATCAAAATCGCAGCGGCCAAAAAGGGCAGCGCACCGGAAAAGTCCAGAAACAGCACCGCCCCCACGCCAGCGCCCAGCAGGGCGGCGATCCCTCCTGCCCCTGGCCCACAGGCCGCCACGCACCCCAGGGCAAAGGGCGCGTAATCCCCCGGCGTCTGGGTGGCGGTCAGCGCCGCCGCCAAAAAAAATCGGATGCCCCAGGCCAGCAGCTGTGCCGGCTGGTGCCGGCTCCATATCATGTCCCTGTGCCCCACAGCTTGTCCCTCCTGTATTCCGCCGTGAAGTCCACGGCCTCTTTGGTTTTTTCCACTATTTTACAGGCTGTGTGGAAAAAATCCCGTCGGGAAAAGAAAGCCGCGCCATTTCCGGGCTGGATGCCCATAGTGGACTTTTACGGCCGGATATGGTATGATAAACTATCATGTTTTCATTGGAAAGGACGGCCCGCCTTGAACATCGGCACGCTTACCATCAACTCCTCCCTGGCCCTGGCCCCCATGGCCGGGGTCACGGACGTCGCCTTCCGCCAGATCTGCGCGGAATTGGGGGCGGGATATACCATCACGGAGCTCATCTCCTCCAAGGCCCTGTGCTACCACGACAAGAAGACCCTGTCCCTGCTCCAGCAGTTTCCCGGGGAGCACCCTGCGGCAGTGCAGATCTTCGGCAGTGACCCGATCTGCATGGCAGAGGCAGCCCAGATCGCCCTGGAGCATTCCGGGGCGGATGTGGTGGACCTGAACATGGGCTGCCCCATGGGCAAGATCGTCAACAACGGCGACGGGGCCGCCCTGATGAAGGACCCGGAAAAGGCCGGACGCATCATGGAGGCAGTGGTGAAAGCCGTCTCTGTGCCGGTGACCGCCAAGTTCCGCCGGGGCTGGGACATGGGCAGCTGCAACTGCGTGGAGTTCGCCCGAATCCTGGAGCAGGCAGGGGCCTCCGCCGTGGCGGTCCACGGCCGGACCCGGGCCCAGGTGTACAGCGGTCAGGCGGACTGGACCTGCATTCGGGCGGTGAAGGAGGCTGTGTCCATCCCGGTGATCGCCAACGGCGATATCTGGAAGCCGGAGGACGCGGTCCGCATTCTCCAGCACACCAAAGCGGACATGGCCATGATCGGTCGCGGGTGCTTCGGCAACCCCTGGCTGTTCCAGCAGGCCAAAGCCGCGCTGGAGGGCAAGCCCATCCCGCCCCTGCCGCCGCTTGCGGAGCGGTGCGACACAGCGGTACGGCAGTTTGAGCTGGCCGCCGCGTCCAAGGGCGAGCGGGTAGCCGTGCTGGAGGCCCGCCGCCACTACTGCTGGTATCTGAAGGGCGTGTCCCACTCCGGCTACTACAAGGAACAGATCGTGCAGATGAACACGCTGGAAGACGTGTATCGGGTGACGAAAGGAATCAAAAGGGATTTGAGATGAACGAGCAATCGCGGGAACAGCAGCTGGTCTCCGCCGCCCGGGACGGGGATATGGACGCCTTCGAGGCGCTGGTCCATCTGTATGAGAAACGGGTGTTCGCCCTGACGCTGCGGATGTGCGGGAATCCCGAGGATGCCGCCGAGGCCGCCCAAGAGGCATTTCTCGCCGCCTGGCAGGGGCTGGCATTCTTCCGGGGAGAGGCCAGCTTCTCCACCTGGCTGTACCGGCTGGTGTCCAACGCCTGCGTGGACTTGCTGCGGCGTGATGGCCGCCGCCGGGCCTCGGCCGGCCCCTCCCTGGATGACGAGGAGCTGAATCTGGACGTGCCCGATCCGGCGCCCTCTCCCCAGGACGCGGCGGAGCGGCAGGAGCTGCGGGAAGAGATTGAGCGGGGCCTCTCCGCCCTCTCGCCGGAGCACCGGGAGGTGCTGATCCTCCGGGAGATTCACCAGCTGCGCTATGATGAAATCGCGGACTCCCTCTCTCTGGATGTGGGCACCGTGAAATCCCGGATCAGCCGGGCCCGGAAACAGCTGCGGAATTTTTTGCTGAAAAGCGGGAACTTTTCTCCGCTGCCGGCGTCTAAAGGAACAGAAAAGGAGGGCTGACAATGACATACTGCAAGGAGTTTTCGGCCCTGCTGGACCCCTATATCGACGGAGAGCTTTCCCCGGAGGAAACCGCCCGGGTGCGGGAGCATCTGCATACCTGTGACGGCTGCCGGGCCTATGTCCAGGCCGCGCTGGCCATACGGGACGCGTTTCCCGAGGCAGAGGATACCCCTGTGCCGGATGGCTTCGCCGCAGGCGTGATGGCTGCCATCCGGGCGGACGCCGCCCCCCGGAAGCGCCGGAGACCCCGGTGGGCAAAGACGCTGCTCCCCTTGGCCGCCTGCTGTGCCGTCGTGGTGCTGGCCGTCTCCGGCCTGCCCCGCCCCGGCGGCACCGCTGTGACGGACCATCCGGAATCCCATGCAGAGATTGCGGCCCCAGCAGAGGCCGCTGTGCCCAACGTGGACAGCGTTGAGGAGGACACCGCCGCCACGGCCTATGCAACCCAGTCCGACGAGGACACGGCAGACGTCCCGGATTCCACTGTGTCTGAGGCAATCGCGCCGGAGGCGGATACCGTTGCGCCCGGCACACAGGACCAGCTTGCTCCCGCCTCCGATTCCAAAAGCAGCATCTTGCCCCGGGAAGGGAGTTCTGCCGATGTGCCGGAGACGGCCCCGGCCACCTTCGCGATCCAATCCCCCAGCCTGACGCTGACGGCGGAGGAGGCCGGAAGCCTGCTGGACAGCTATACGCTCATCTCTGAATCGGACGGGACTCTGGTCTACGAATTGACCGCCGCCGAATATACCGCTCTGCTGCAGCAGCTGGAACAGCAGGGGCTGGCCATTGCAGGCGCCGCCACCGCAGAGGAGGCGGAGGCCGACGGAACCATTCTGGTCCACGTGATTCCCGGTTAAAAAAGCAGAAGGGACGCCGAAATTTTTTGCGGCGTCCCTCTTCCCTTTTTTGAAAGCTTGTGATATAATATTATTTCGACAGGTGCCATCTCCCTGTCCAAGCGTCCGACACTGGGCGTTCGTTCGGCGGTCTTCGTCAATCGCCGTTCTCTAAACAAAAAAATGGAGGTTGCCCGTACCTTACCACGGGCGTTTTGCTGCGTTTTCGTATCAAAGGCCTCCGACATCATTCAAGGAGGTCTTTCTTTTATGTCCAAACCCAGATTCACCACACAGCAGATGGCCGCTGCCGGTATCATCGCCGCCATTTACGCCGCCCTGACGCTGCTGCTGCCCATTCCCCAGTATGGCGGCATCCAGTTCCGGGTGGCGGAGGCCATGACGGTCCTGCCCTTCCTGTTCCCGGAGGCCATCCCCGGTCTTACCGTCGGCTGTTTCCTGGCCAACCTCCTGGGTTCTCCCATTCCTCTGGACTGGATCGTGGGTACGGCGGCCACCCTGCTGGCTGCGCTCTGGACATCGAAGCTCCATCACAGGGCGCTGGCGCCCCTGCCGCCGGTGATCTGCAATATGGTGCTGGTAGGTGCGGAGATCGCCTGGTTTTCCACCCAGGAGGGTGCCGCCTTCTGGCCCGCGTTCGCCTTCAACTCCCTGACCGTGGGGATCGGCGAGGCCGCCGCTTGCTTCATTCTGGGCTCCCTGCTGCTGCGGGTCCTGCCCAGAGTCCCCGCACTGAAGGGCCGGATAGCCCCTTCCCGGATCTGATGCCACTCTGCGCAAAAAAGAAGTCCCGCGTCCGTTGGACGCGGGACTTCTTTTCACTTAGCGGTGAACTCGTCCTTTCCGGCGCCGCACAGGGGGCACACCCAGTCGGCGGGCAGGTCCTCCCACTTGGTGCCGGGGGCGATGCCGTTGTCCGGATCGCCGGCGGCCTCGTCATACACATAGCCGCAGAGATCGCATTCGTACTGTTTCATTTGAAAGATCCTCCTTCTGTTATAAACGGGCGATACACGCCTGGATTCCGGTGGAGACAGTGCTTACTTCAGCTTCTTCCGGATGGCCGCCTTGACCTCCGGCGACAGCAGCCGGCCGGCGGCCCGTACTGGCAGCGGCGGCAGGCGGCAGAACTCCCGGCGCACCTGGTCGAAGGGCTCCAGGGCGTAGGCGGCAAAGAATGCCGTCCGCTCCGGCGGCAGGGGAATGGGAGATGCCAGCCGGGGATTTCCGGCAATGGCCCGTTCCGGCGGGAAGGGCTGCTTGGCCAGCGGGAGCTGGTCAAAAATGTGGCTGCCGTGGGGGGTGTTCACCAACAGCAGGCTGATCCCCTTCTCCTGCTGGTCCGGCAGCTCATCCGGCCGCAGGCCCCAGAAATCCCCCAGTGTCAGATCGCCCACCCGGGTCATGGAGGCGTAGGGACAGCGGTAGCAGCTGGGCCGCAGGAACAGCGCCCGGCCGAAGGCCCGGCCGTATTCCGTGCGGAACAGCGGCGCGGTGTCCACGGTGCCGTCGCCGTAGACCGCGGTGAAATGGCTGTCCTTCCATCCGGCGACCTTGTTGCGGAAACGGACCGCCTGCAGCGGCTGCTGCCGGCGCGCCTCCAGGCTCCGGGCCATGTCCTCCCACACGCCGGGAGAGGGCACGCCGTGGCACACCAGGTCGCAGGTGGTCAGATTCTCCGGCCGTCCGCCCAGATAGCGGTACAGCCCGTCCACCTGGCAGGGTGTGCCGGAAAACAGCACTGGTCGCTGGTCCAGCCAGCGCCGCACCTCCCGAAAGACGCCCTCCAGATCGCTCTGGACGTACTTGGCGCCCCGCAGGCGCCACAGCTCCTCCTTGCGGAAGCAGGCGGTGTGCCGCAGATGCTGGCTGCCGTCAAAGGCGGCGCCAAAGACCACGCCGCCGCTTTCCAGGATATACTCCGCCAGCAGGGTGAACACGCCGCCCGAGGTGGAGTCTCTTCGGATCTCATCGTTTCTATTCCAGGCCGCGAATACAGCGGGCATGGAGCTCTGAGGCCGCTCCCGCAGGACGGGGCACACCGCCGTGCAGTGCCCGCACCGCACACAGGCCGCTCCGTCGATCACCGGATAGGCAAAGCCCTCCCGGTCCCGCTCCATGGTGATGGCGTCCTTGGGACAGCCGCTGGCGCAGGCCGTGCAGCCGGTGCAGTGGGTGTGGTCCGCCAAATGGGGCAAGGGCCGTTCCTCTGCCTTGACAGGCGCCTCCTCCGGTGTATGGGGCCGGTCCTCCAGGGCGCAGCGCAGATAGTCCAGGGACAACTTCCGCTCCCGGCCGAGCCGCTCCCCCACCGCCGCCCAGTCGATGGGCGCCGTCAGGTCCGCGGTATCTCCCTTGCCGATGATCCGCTCCCCCAGTCCCAGGCGGCTCAACAGGCTGAAGGTCCGGGAACTCTCCGGCGCAGCCATCTCTGCCGGTGCCACCGCCGTAAAGAAGGGCTTTTGGAACTGGACGGAGAACACCGTTCCGTGGAAGGAGTTGGTGCACACATAGGCGGCATCCCGGAACAGACCCAGAAACTCCGCCGGACCGGCGCTGAGAATGCAGCGGGCCTTGGGGTGGACCTTCTGGCGTACGCCGCACAGCTGCACCACCGGCAGCCCCGTCTCCTCCGCCAGGCGGCGGATATAGGGTGCCAGGGCGTCGGGGCGGCTGATGCAATAGCAGAGGATATAGCCCCGGCCCGCGCCTCCGTCCCTGGCTGCGGCCGCCCAATCCGTTCTCTCCAGCAGCAGCGTGGGATCCAGCACCACCGGCACGTCCTTCCCGGTGATGTCCCGGACAATGCCCTGCCCCTGCCGCTCCCGGACGGACAAGTGGGAGAAGGACTCCAGATAGGTCCGCAGCTCCTCCTCCATGCCGTCCGGGATGCGGGGGATGCCGAAGGATGGGGCATAGGCGATCTTCCGCTTGTGGGAGAAGGCCCCGAAGAACACCGGGTCGAACCGGCCGTCGGGGAAGATCTTCGGGTTCCAAATCTGGTCACTGCCGGAGAGCAGCACATCGTAGGGCAGCTCCGCCTGCCGCAGCTCCTCCAGGCTCTGGTAGCGGCGGCCGGAAATGTTCAGATTCTCCCGGGAAAATGCCTCAAACCGCTCGTATCGGGCCTTCAGCGGGCCATAGTGCAGGGCGGTGTGGGCGTCATGGGCGGCGCTTCCCAGGCCAGTGGGCCGCTGGAACAGGGTATTGTCCTGGTTCACGTAGTAGTCGATGATCTCGCATTCGCTCCCCAGGGACGCCACCGCCCGCTCCGTGGCGTAAGCCTGCAGCATGGCGCCGTAGTGATGGATATGGTAAAAGGTCAGCAGTCCTGTTTTCACCAAGTGTCTTCCTTTCCGCAGTCCGGATATCCCGCCGGGCGGGTCACTGCCTGTCCAGAATGGCGTCGGCGTCCCGGGATGCCAGAAGGTCGTCCTCCGCCACCCAGTCCGCCACATCCACCACGTCGAACGCCGTGGCGGTCCGGCGGATCACCACCTCTTTCAGCCCGGCGTTGATGACCAGCCTCCGGCACATGGAGCAGGAGGTGGCATCTCCCAGCAGTTCCCCGGTCCGGGCGTCCCGGCCCACTAGGTACAGCGTGCCGCCCACCATGTCCCGCCGGGAGGCGGAGATGATGGCGTTCGCCTCTGCATGGACGCTGCGGCACAGCTCATACCGCTCTCCCCGGGGAACCTGCATGGCCTCTCGGGAGCAGTAGCCCAGATCCACGCAGTTGGCCCGCCCCCGGGGCGCACCGTTGTAGCCGGTGGAGATGATCTCGTCGTTTTTCACGATGATGGCCCCATAGACCCGGCGCAGGCAGGTGGCCCGCTCCAGAACGGTCTGGGCGATATCCAGGTAGTAGTTGGCTTTGCTGATCCGGTCCATGGGCGACACCTCTTTCTATCGAGTTCCTCTATTGTATCATGATGCCGCCGCAGTTTGCAAGAACTCTCCCCACTCTGGAAGGGATTTCTGTTGGAAGTCACCCCAGGGGGCGCCGGAGCCCGTTCTCCAGCCCCGCCCGCACGGCGATCATCTCTGCGGCCACGGACACGGCAATCTCCTCCGGCGTCTGGGCGCCGATGGCCAAACCGATGGGAGCGTGAAGGCGGGCGTACTCCTCGTCTGTGAACCCCGCCGCCAGCAGCCGCTCCCGGCACAGGGCCAGCTTCCTCTTGGAGCCAATGCAGCCCAGGTATTTGGCGCCGCTGCGCAGCACCTGAGTCAGCACCTCGTAGTCCGCCTGATGGCCCCGGGTCATCACCACCACATAGTCCTCCGGCGTCACCGTCACCTGTTCGGACAGCCGGGCGAAGTCCCCGCAGAGGGTCTTCTCTGCTTTGGGGAACAGCGCCGGGTCCGCGAACTCCGGCCGGTCGTCGTACACCACGGGGCGGAAGCCCAGGGAAGCCAGCACCGGCACCAGGGCCTGAGACACATGTCCGCCGCCGAAGAGATAGGTCCGCCCGGCCTTCACCACCGGGATGGACAGCCACTTCCGGGCAAAGACCGCCTGATTCCCGCACAGGAGCTCCAGCTCCTCCGGCAGGATATCCAGATGACGGGGCCCGGTCCGGTCTGCCAGGCCCATGGCCGTCACCTGCTCCCCCTCGATCCGCCGCAGGAGCCAGGTGTCCCGGTTTCCGCCGTCCGCCTCGATCAGATCCCGCAAAACGGCGATGATCCTCTGCTCTCCCGCGGGGAGGTACTGGAACTGCACCGTCACTCCCCCGCCGCAGACCATGCCCAGGCTGGCGGCGTCTCCCAGGGTAAAGCGGAACTGCCGCAGGGCGTCGCCCCCCCGCTCCAGCAGCTCCGCCGCCAGGCGCTGGCACTCGAACTCCACGTTTCCGCCGCCGATGGTTCCGGTGATCCCGCCGCCGGGGAACACCGCCATCATGGCCCCGGCCCCTCGGGGGGTGGAGCCGTCGGAGGCGGCGATGCTCACCAGCTCCACCGGACGCCCCTCCTCCAGAGCGTGGACGATCTCTCTGAAAAATTCCCGCATATCAGCCGATTCCTCCGTTCACAGCGCCCAGGATCAGGACCAGTACCGTCACGCCGCAGTACAGATATTTTGCCGTCGGGTAAAACCAGCGGCCCAGAGGGCGCCGCCGGGCCAGATTCACCTGAACCAAGCAGTCCTCCTTTTTCAGCACCCAGTAGAAGAACACCCCCGCCAGCAGCGCGCCGATGGGACAGGCGTAGATGGAGCAGACATCCATCCAGCCGGAGACGATGCCCTGGATGCACAGCCCCACGGCCAGGCCCACGACGCCGATCACCGCCACAGCAGTCCCCCGGCTGAGGTGCAGCTTCTCCTGCAGGGTGGCGGTGGGAGCCTCGAACAAGTTCACCAGGGACGTCACCCCGGCGAACAGCGCCGCCACAAAGAACACCGCCATGAGGATCCGGCCTCCCGGCATCTCCCGGAACAGGTTGGGCAGGTAGATGAACATGAGGCCAGGGCCGCTCTGGGTCAGGGTCTCCCCCGCCGTGGCCATGGCCGGGATAATGACCAGGGCGCTGAGGATCGCGGCCATGCTGTCAAAGAACGCCACTGTCCGGGCAGACTCCGGCACGTCCGCCTCTTTGGAGAGGTAGGACCCGTAGATCAGGGTGCCGTTCCCTGCCACCGACAGAGAGAAGAACGCCTGTCCCAGAGCGTAGACCCATACCATGGGGTCCAGCAGTCCCTCCGGCTTCAGGACAAAGATGTAGCGGTAGCCGTCCGCCGCGCCGGGCAAGGTGGCAATGTAGATGGCCAGCCCCACGAACAGGCAGAAGAACAGGGGCATCATCACCTTGTTGGCCCGCTCGATGCCGCCGCCGATGCCAAGGGCCATGATGAGCAGCGTGCCCGCCATAGCGGCCACCTGCCAGCCGGTGTTGCCCCAGGAGGACGCCGCGGTGTTGAAATAGGCGGTGAATGCCTCCACCCCTTGGTTCTCCAGCGCAGCGCCCGTAAAGGACGCCACGGCGTACTTCAAAATCCAACCAACCACCACGGAATAGCCGATGGCCATGGCCAGAGAGCCCGCTACCGGGATGAGGCCCAGAGCCTCGCCCCAGCCCCGCCGGCCTGTGCGCCTCTCTGCCGCCGTGCCGAAGGCCGCCACGGGTCCGCCGGATGCGGCCCGGCCGAAGGCCATCTCGCCGATGACGCCGGTGGAGGCAATCAGCACCACAAAGATCACATAGGGGATCAGGAAGGTGGCCCCGCCGTAGGCGGACATCCGGGATGGAAACAGCCAGATGTTCCCCATCCCCACCGCGGAGCCAATGCAGGCCAGCTTGAATCCCCATCGGGACCGGAAGCTGTCCCGTCTTGTCTGTTCCATGATTTTTTCCTCTCTTCTCTCAAAACTGCGGCGGCCCGCCGCGGCGCACGTCAGCCGGCGCCCCGCTTTTGCAGCTCCTCACCCAGCAGGCGCACTGCCTGGTCCAGATAGAACTGGAGCGGCTGGGATTCCCCCACGGCCAGCCGGATGCTGCATCGCTGAGAGGGCAGCAGAATCTTCACCGCCTCGCTGCCGCCAATGGCCTCCGCCATCCGGGGAGAGACCTCCCCCAGCAAGCCGTTGGGCGTCAGCACACCGATGGGCCCCAGCAGGATATCCGCCCGCCGGGCGTTGAACGCCACGGCGTTCTCGCCGGTGGCGCCGTCGTCCGCCCCCGCCCGCAGCATAGCGGCGGTGGCCAGAGAGTTGGTCCCCAGCGCCCGCACATGGAGACTGGGCCACTTTTTCTTCACAGCCTCCACCAGGCCCCGGCCCATGCCGCCGCCCTGGCCGTCCACCACGGCCACCAGCAGTTCCCCACGCATCATTCTCTCCATTCCTCCATTTTCAGATCTCCCTTTCAGCATACCCATTCCGCCCCCGCTTGTCAACTTCTTCCGCAGCGTCCATCGCGCCTTGCAGAGCGCCTGCGCCCACCCTTGTATTTTTCCCGCATGGCAGCTACAATGGGAGGCGCACCACCGTGTCAAAAAATTTTTGGAGATGTTGAAGAAATCCGGCCCGCAGTCCCGTATGATAGATGTCGGACGACAAAAGGAGGTGGCGGCACGGCGTGAACAAACTGACAAACGCGTCCTTTTCCCAGCTGGTGGTCCAGTATGAGCGGCTGGTCTACACGGTCTGCTTCCAGCTGGTGCGGGACGCCGCCGCGGCCGAGGACCTGACCCAGGAGACCTTCCTGTCCGCCTACCTCCACCGGGACGCCATCCCTCCCGGCTATGAGCGGCAGTGGCTGTGCCGCGTGGCTACCAACAAGGCCAAGGACTACTTACAGAGCGCCTATCAGCGCCACACCCTGCTGCCGGGAGAGGACAATATCCCGCCGGGGCTGTCTCCCCCTGCGGAGGAGACGGTCCTGCGCAGGTCGGCTGCAGCTGAAATCCGGGACCTGATCCTCCATATGCGCCAGCCCTACCAGCCGGTGTGCCGGCTGTGCCTGCTGGAGGAAAAGACACCGGAGGAGGCGGCCCTGGCGCTGGGCCGGCCGGTAAAGACCATCCATACACAGCTGTCCCGGGGCAAGCGGATGCTTCGGGAGGCATTGGAAAGGAGTGGGAACGATGACATGCTTTCGCCCTGACGGGCATTTGACGGACGCGGCCCTGACCGCCCTTGTCCGGGGGGACTGCCTGGAGGAGCTGGACCGCCTGGAGCTGGCGGAACATCTGGCCTACTGCGACCAGTGCCTCCAGCGGTACACAGAGCTGCTGTCTGAGGGACCGATGCTGACCCCCGCCCGCTCCTGCCGGGAGAGCCTGCGGCGCCGGATCCGGCAGCGGGCCGTCCAGCTTGGCGTCAGCCGGTACGCCACGGCCGCGGCGGCAGTGACCCTGGCCCTGACGCTGCTGTGGGGCAGCGGAAACCTGTCCGGACGGGTGCATTCCACTGCGCCCTCGCTTCTGGAGCGGGCGGGCACTGCCCTGACAGAGTGGACCGACGCCTGGCCACAGGCGTGGGAGGAGGCCCTCTCCGGCTTCTCCGGCCTATTTGACAATTTCGGCGTCTCGCCGCGGAATGATCTGACACAAGGAGGTACACACCCATGACCCATCGAAATGGATTCCTGCTCTTCATCTCTTCCTGCCTCTCCGGCTGCGGACAGATGTATCAGGGCTATATGAAGCGGGGCCTGTCCCTGCTGCTGGCCTTCTGCCTGATCCTTTTTGCCTCCACCTATTTCTTTCTGGGGGCACTGGCGCTGTTTCTGCCGGTGATCTGGCTGTATGCCTTTTTCGACAGCTATGCGCTCCGGAGCCAGCTGGCCGCCGGCACCGCGCCGGAGGACGCCTTCCTCTTCGGCCTGTCCGATATGGACAGCAAACGGCTGGGAGAGCTGCTGCGCAAGCGTCACAGTCTCATCGGCTGGGCGCTGGTGGTAGTTGGCGTCTATATGCTCTACGACATACTGTTGAGCCAGCTGGGCGGTCTCTTCTTCGGTTGGTTCGGGGAGTGGCTATACGGACTGCTGCGCTATGGCCTGCCCCGCCTGGTCATCACCGTGCTAGTGATCCTGCTGGGCCTGTGGTTTATCCGGGGCCCCAAGGACAAGACGCCCATTGACGACGAGATCCCCCCCTTTGCGCCGCCTGCCTCCAGCGCGGCCGGGGCTTGCGCCGCCGATCCG
>NZ_KI271731.1:20524-22455 GCF_000469445.2 Oscillibacter sp. KLE 1745
CGGGGCTTGCGCCGCCGATCCGGCGGAGGCCAGGGCGGAAGACGTTGCATCAGACCGCTCCGCTGCGGGAAACGCCCCGGAGGGAGAGGAGGCCCACCGTGATGAACAGCCCTGAGCAGACGCCGGAATCCCGTCCGGCCCGGGATCGCCGGGTGGGCACCTTCACCTTCGGCGCCGTGCTGGTGATCTGCGGTGCGCTGATGCTGGTGAGCATGTTCTTCCCCTCCCTGGATCTGACCCTGGCCCTGCAGCTCTCGCCCCTGATCTTGGTCTGTCTGGGCGTGGAGGTGCTGCTGGCCAGCCGCTCCGGCGGGAAAATCCGCTACGACTGGGTGGGCATGGTGCTTTGCTTCGTCCTGGTCACCGCAGCGCTGGTGTTCTTCGGCATCGCCTGGTGCCTGGTGTACCACCCGGAGGCCGTCATCCACTACTGATACGGGTCTGCGAAGGCCCCGGTGCATTGCACCGGGGCCTTACCCTTTCTTCTTGGTTTTCCCGGGAAAATCCGGTATAATGGAGAAAATACCTGCCGCAGAAAGGAAGAATCCTCATGTCTGATTCGTTTGAAATGCGCCCCATCGCCCGCATCCGCAGCGACTTCGGCTCCAAGTTCGGCGTCCCTCGTCAGAGCGGTCTGGTGGACGCGTTGGAGGCCGCCGTGGTGTTCGAGGAGCCCTACCGCAATCCTGACGCCCTGCGGGGGCTGGAGGGATTCTCCCACATCTGGCTGATCTGGGCCTTTCACCAGTCCCAGCGGCCGGAATGGTCCCCCACAGTCCGGCCGCCCCGGCTGGGAGGCAATCAGCGGGTGGGAGTCTTTGCCAGCCGCTCCCCCTTCCGGCCCAATCCCATCGGCCTCTCCTCTGTGCGGCTGGACCACATCGCGTACACGGACGCCTTGGGCCCGGTGCTCCATGTCCGTGGCGCAGACCTGGTAGACGGCACCCCCATCCTGGACATCAAGCCTTACCTCCCTTACGGAGACTGCCACCCGGAGGCCGCCGGCGGCTTTGCCAGCGAGCCGGCGCGTCCCACGCTGGAGGTGGAAATCCCACCCGCCCTGTTGGACCAACTGCCTCCGGACCGGCGGGAGGCCCTGCGGGATGTGTTGGCCTTGGATCCCCGTCCCCGGTATCAGCAGGACCCGGACCGGGTGTACGGCTTCCTCTTCGCCGGGCAGGAGGTGAGATTCACCGTGGATGGAGACCGCCTGCAGGTCGTGGACATCAAATGAACGCAAGGCACCCCGGGATATTTCCCGGGGCGCCCGTCTTTTCCGGGCACTCAGCGCATGGCCAGCGTCACGTCGCCGGTCACCGCCAGCTCGCCGTGGTTGTAGACCTCGGCGGAGCAGGTGGCAATGGCCTTCTCCACCCGCTCGGAAGCCATCTTGGCGTGGATCTCGATGGTATCTCCCGGCAGGATCTTCTTCAGAAACCGCACATTATTGATCCCCAAGAACAGGGGGATCTTCCCCGCATACCGCTCCGCGGACAGCAGCAGGATATCCGCCGTCTGGGCCATGCATTCCACAGAGTACACGCCGGGCAGCACCGGCTCACCGGGGAAGTGGCCCTTGAAAATCTCGCGGGCCGGGTCCACAAAAAATGTGGTCACGATGTGGTCGCCTGCCTCCATCTCCTCCACGGTATCCACCAGCAGCATGGGGTCCCGGTGGGGGATGATGGCCTTGATCTCTTCTTTGGAAAGCTTCATGATAGTGGTTCCTCTCTTTCGCGCAAAACGCTCCGTATATAAGCCGCGCCGGGACAGCGGCACGGCTCTGCCTCTTTTTATTGTACTGCCGACAGGGCAAAATGCAAGAGATAATTTGCGCTCCGGATCACAAAAGAGAGCCGCCCTCCCGGGCGGCTCTCTCATTTTCCAGATGGGGTGCCTTACTTCGCAGCCTTGGCGGCCTTGATGGCCTC
>NZ_KI271732.1:0-2004 GCF_000469445.2 Oscillibacter sp. KLE 1745
GCGGTCCCACCGCAGCTCCCCGGCCAGGGACCGGGGCGGCACCGTGCCCTGCCGCCGCAGCAGCGCCAGATACAGCAGCGCCGCATCCCCGTCGCCCCGGTCCAGCAGCCGCTTCACCGTGGCCGCGGACAGGGTGACGCTCTCATCCCCGGTATGTACCAGACAACTGGGCATCCTCCGCCCCTCCCCTCGTTTTGAACTTCCCCTATTCTACACGATTTTCCCCGGCAGGACAAGCCCCGGCGGAAAAAGTCCGCACCTGCCCCAGCTTCTGGCGGAAATGTGAATTTTTTCAAAACCTCCCGTTTTTCTGTGGCGCTGTCTTTTTTCCTATGATATACTATAATTTATGATAATGGGCGGCATCTGCCCTGCCGCTGATCAATCTACCGACGAGGGGGAAGTTGTTTATGGCAAATCGCGTGGTCATCAACATCTGCGGGGAGGAGCTCACCTTCATTGCGGAGGAGTCCTCTTCTTACATGCAGCGGGTGGGCGCCTACGTCAATGATAAAATGGCGGAGGTCCTGGACAGCTCCAAAGTGGGCCGCACGGATGCCGCCGTCCTCACCGCCGTCAACATTGCCGACGAGCTCTTCAAGGCCCAGGCCGCGGCGGAGCAGCTCCGGGGCCAGATCAAGGGGTATCTGGACGAGGCCGGCAGGGCCCAGAGCGAGGCCAGCGAGCTGAAGCGGGAGGTCTTCCGCCTCCAGCAGAAGCTGGACGCCCAGGCCCGGAAGGACCGGGGATGAGGCCGGAGCTGCTGGCCCCCGCCGGTTCGCCGGAGGCTCTGCGGGCGGCGGTCCAGAACGGCGCGGACGCGGTGTACCTGGGCTGGGGCGCCTTCAACGCCCGCAGGGGCGCGAAAAATTTTTCTGATGAGGAGTTCGCCGCCGCCCTGGCCTACTGCCACGAGCGGGGGGTCCGGGTCTTTCTGACGCTGAACACCCTGGTGACGGACCGGGAGCTGCCCCAGGCGCTGGAGACAGCCGTTCAGGCCGGCCGCCTGGGGGTGGACGCGGTGCTGGTGCAGGACTGGGGGCTGTTCGGCCTGCTGCGCCGGACGCTGCCGGATCTGCCCCTCCACGCCAGCACCCAGATGAGCCTGTTCACCTCCGGCGGTGCCCGAGAGATCGCCGCCGACGGCTGCGAGCGGGTGGTCATTGCCCGGGAGTGTTCGGCGGAGGACACCCGTACGATCTGTGAAAACTGCCCTGTGGAAGTGGAGGTCTTTGCCCACGGGGCGCTGTGCATGTGCTACTCCGGCCAGTGCGGGATGAGCGCCCTGATCGGGGGCCGCTCCGGAAACCGGGGCCGCTGCGCCCAGCCCTGCCGCCTGCCCTACGGGGTTAACGCCCCCGCCAAAAAGGCATATCCCCTGAGCCTGAAGGACAGCTGTCTGGCCGGACGGCTGGAGGAGATGGAGGCCATGGGCGTATCCTGCGTGAAGCTGGAGGGCCGCATGAAGCGGCCGGAGTATGTGGCCGTCATCACCCGCATCTACGCCCGCCTGCTGGAGGAGGGCCGTGGTCCCACCGCCGACGAGCGGGCGGAGCTGGAGCAGGCCTTCTCCCGGTCCGGCTTCACCGACTGGTACTGGCAGGGCAAACACGGCGCTGCCATGTTCGGCACCCGTCCGGAGAACGCTCCGGACCCCAAGGACCTCTTTGAGGAGGCCCGCCGGGCCTATGAACGGGACAGCCTGCGGACGGTGCCGGTGGATCTCTCCTGCTCCGTTTCCGCGGGGGTGCCCTGCACCCTGACTGTGTCGGACCGGGACGGCCACAGCGTCACGGTCACCGGCCCGGTGCCGGAGGCCGCCCGGACCCGGGCCCTGGATGGACTGGAGCTGGAAGCCCGCCTCCGCAAGACCGGCGGCACCGCCTACCGCTGCGACACCGTGGTCACCCTGGTAGATGAGGGGCTGTCCCTCTCCGCCAGTGCCGTCAATGCCCTGCGGCGGGATGCGCTGGCGGCTCTCACCGCCGCCCGCACTGCGCCGCC
>NZ_KI271733.1:0-1185 GCF_000469445.2 Oscillibacter sp. KLE 1745
CGGCGGCCGGGTGAGGACCCGCACGTGCTGCTGACGCCCAACTCCCGGCGGCCCTTGGACCAGCCCCGGCTGTCCAAGATGGTGCGGACCGCCCTGATCCGGGGCGGGATGGAGCACATCAGCCTGGGAGATCTCTGCCGGGAGGAGCGCCGGGAGAACGAGGACGCCCGGCTGCTGGCCTACGCCGCCGAAAAAGGCACCATCTCCCGGTCGGAGGCCATGTCGCTGCTCGGCCTGTCCAAGGTGGCGGCCTACGAGCGTCTCCGGCAGCTGGCTGAGCGGGGAAAGCTGGTGCGGGTCGGCGGCAAATACTACCCCGCCGGCCAGGTGGTGCCGCCGGAGGAGCAGTATGACGTCATCCGTACATTTCTGGAGCAGTCCGGTCCGGCCTACCGGCAGGATCTGGCGGCGCTCCTGCACGTCGGCGACAGACAGTGTGCCCTGATCCTCAAGCACATGGTGGAGGACGGGCGCCTGGTGCAGGCTGGGCAGCGGTACGCCCTTCCCATTCGGGAGGAGGTTCTGCTGTGAACGGCGCAAAAGGAGAGCGGCCCTCAGGGGCCGCTCTCTTTTTTGGCCCGCGCCGCGGCCGGAGCAGAAATCGCGTCCGTGTTATGATGGCGTGACATGGCTGTCCATGCGGTTTGTGCGCCGTTTTTCAATTGGATTAAAAGGTTTGCGAAACGCTGGACACCGGCAGTTTTTTCCCGTAAATTGGCCTTGCGAACGGCGGAAGCGCCCCGCATCCGGCTCTGCGGTTGGTGTAGGCCGACACAAGTTGGTTGGCTAGCCCCCACACGAATCCCAGACCCGCCTGGGGTCTTCCGGCGGACCGCAAATTTTTTGAAGGAGGAGAAATCCCAATGAAGAAGTTCCTTTCTCTGGTGCTTGCTCTGGTGATGACCATGTCTCTGGTCACCGTCAGCGCCGGCGCCAAGGACTTCACGGACGACAGCGAGATCACCTACAAAGAAGCTGTGGATGTGATCTCTGCCCTGGGTGTTGTCGACGGTTATTCCGACGGCGACTTCCGTCCCGATGATGTCCTGACCCGTGGCGCGGCCGCCAAGATCATCTGCAACCTGATCCTGGGCCCCACCACCGCCTCCGCGCTCAGCGCAGGCACCGCTCCCTTTAAGGATGTTCCCGTGACCAACACCTTCGCGGGCTACATCACCTACTGCT
>NZ_KI271733.1:1285-4929 GCF_000469445.2 Oscillibacter sp. KLE 1745
CGCCAACTGGACCGTGAACGTCATCAAGCAGGCCAGCGGCATCGGTCTGGACGACGGCAACGACGAGTTCGTGGGCTCCCAGGCTGTGACCCGTCAGGAGGCCGCCCTGTACGCCTTCAACATGCTGCAGGCCACCATGGTCGAGTATGACAAGAAGGACACCATCGTTGTGGGCGACATCACCATCAACACCACTTCCACCCGCAAGGACGTGGAAAACAATACCAACACCGACGGCAACATCGATGGCGAGCGCAACGGCGACGGCCTGATGCAGTTCGGCGAGAAGTATTTCAAGGACCTGGAGAAGGAGGATGCCACCGACATCTTCGGCCATCCCTCCAGCAAGTGGGTCTATGATGGCGACGATGTGGGCACCTATGCCAACGAGGCTGACGCCACTTATGTGGTGGAGGACGACGATATGGACGTCGGCCAGGTGGTCACCAGCTCCAGCTACATGAATTACAGCAGTTCCGAAGCCAAGGATGCCAAGTACTTCCTGAACGGCGATGACAATGAGGTGAAGTCCTCTGAGCTGGTTGCCGTGGGCGATATCGTCGAGGCTTACGAGAATGACAACGGCGATGTGGAGACCGTTGTGGTTTCCCGCTACACTGTTGCCAAGATCGACAAGGTCGACACCGACGTCAGCACCGCTGAGAGCCGCAACGGCGCCTCCGAGGTCCTGACCCTCACCGATCTGGACGGCGACAACAGCAACGACTACTACGACAAGTACGACGATGCCGAGAAGACCCTGCGGGGCTATGCCTCCTCCTATGACGAGGGCAGTGTCCTGGCCGTGGCCTTCCGCGACGGCAAGTTCGGCGATGAAGTCCTGGCTTCTTACGAGGCCGAGGCTGTCACCGGCGAAGTCACCGCTTTCCGTGAGGACGAGACCGTCACCATGGACGGCACCAAGTATGAGTTTGCCCGCAACGAGAACGGCACCGCTGGTTTCGTGGACGGCATCACCAGCAACTTCGACTTCGACAAGGAATACACCATCTACCTGACCGCCGACGGCTATGTCATCGGTGTGGAGGGCGCCGCTGGTGCGGACCTGTCTGACGTGTACTATGTGGCTGGCGTCTATGGTGAAGAGAGCCGGTACAACGCTAGCAAGATGACCTATTATGCCCAGGCCGTGTCTCTGGCGGATGGCTCTGCCTCCGACATTGAACTGGATGAGAAGGACTCCAAGAACGAGTTGGTAGAGTTCCTCGATACGGATAATGGCAATTACGTTGCTGTCAAGGGCCTGTATACCTTTGATGATGACATTGCCACTGCTTGGGACGGGGACAGAGACTATACCGTCTATGGCATCGATGAGGATGATGGTCTGAACACCAGTCTGAAGAATGCTCTGGCTATGGACGATACCAAGTTCTCCACCAATGTCACCGGCGGTAGCGGCAAGACCTTCTATGTGGATGAGAACACTCAGTACCTCGGCGTGGATGATTATGCCGATGATATCGACACCGTCTATGCCATGGGCGGCATGAAGGCCGACACCTCTGGTAATGTCATCGTGATTGCTGACCAGGATGAGGACCGCGATGCTCTGTATGTGATTCTGGTTGACAGCAGCGCTTCCGTTGGCTCCGCCGACATCCTGTACGCCGCCGGCAGCAGCACCGACAAGGTGGGCACCGACAAGTACGTCCGCGAGTTCTGGTCCATGGAGGACAACACCAGCGAGGACATCACCATCGATGAAAAGCTGAGTGCCAATGGCTTCTATGAGGTGGACAGCATCGACGAGGACGGCGTCTACACGCTGAAGGACTATTCTAAGTCTGAGAGCGACAATATCATTGATGAGGATTCCGACGGTATTACCGCGGAGGATCTGGCGCTGGACAACACGGACCAGATCTATCGCAACGCTCTGAGCGGCACCATCGATGGCGTCAAGTTCGACGATGTCAGCATCGCCAACGCCACCATCATCGATGGCCGCAGCAACTCCGACCGGAACGACTCCGTGTATGACCGCGAGATCAACAGCATCTCCCGTCTGGAGGCCGCTCTGGAGGCTGCTACCGATGTTTCCGACGATGTGAGCATTGACCTGTACGTGAAGGACGGCGAGATCACCTTCATCTGCGTCACCGACGTGGGCGGCGTTGCCGACAACGGCGATTCCGGTGACGCGGGCACTGGCTTCGAAGGCACCACGACTGCTGGCGCTTCCGTGAACGACAGCAATGCGCTGAAGGGCCAGAAAGACGGTGTCTACACCTTTGCTGATAACGCTTCTCTGAGCGACATTGACAGCGATATCCGTGGCGGCATTGAGAACAATCTGTTCTTCAAGTTCACCACCGAGGACACCGCTTATGCTACCCTGGTGATTTATGATGACGGCGAGACTGTCTACGAGGAAGGCGTGACCTTCACCGGCGCAGGCGGACACTTCTTCTATGTGCAGGTGCTGGATCCCAACAATGTTGGTATGATCAATTCTGGTACCGGTTCTATGAAGGATACACCTCTGACGGTTGGCACCTATACCTATGAGGTTTACTCCGGCAACGACACCCTCTTGGAGGGCGAGTTCGAAGTTGTGAAGTAATTTCTTCACAGGTTCTCGGGTAACTGTAAAGCCCCCGCTCGTAAGAGCGGGGGCTTTCCCTGTTTCCATCACATCCAGGCCAGTAGTGCTGAACAACGTCGGCATCGTTCCCCCCTGACTGGCCGGTGCCTCGTGGTTGATGAAAAATCCATCGTCCTCCAGCCCCGCGTATTGGCCCGCAGCTTTCAAAAAGGTCTCTCCAGGAGTTGAAGGAGATCCTGTCTGCTCAGATAACTTTTCCCTCTTCCCCATGGGTGCCGGTCTTCCGGCGCTCATTTTTTTGTAAAATACAGCCAGATTCAAGACAAAAGTAAAAAAATATATTATGATAGATTGAAAGGGGGGTTCCAAATTTTGGAAGGCAGGCTGCGCAGCTTCCCCACGCAATGGAAGATGTCGAATTTTCTGAGAGATGTCGTTTTTTCAGGCTTTGCTGTTTTTCGTCGTACAATCTTCTCATCGCAAATTTCGAGGAGGTGCTCTCCATGGACACGATCATCCGGGAAACGCTGCGCCCCTTTGGCATTACGCGCAATTACCGCGGTTACCCGCAGACGGTCCGCGCCATTGCTCTGGTCCTGGAAGACGAATCCCGCCTGCTCAATGTCACCGAAGAGATCTATGAAGTCGTGGCCCTGCAGACCCGGTGCCATCCCTCCAACGTGGAGCGGAACATCCGGACTGTCGTTCTCTGCGCGTGGCATACAAACCGACCGCTTCTGGTCAAAATGGCGGGATTTACGCTGACGGCTCCGCCCCGCGCCTCCCAGTTTATTGATATCATTGCCTCCTACATCCAGCGGGAAGTTTTGAGTGACCCCAACCGCCGTGTGCTGATCTGATGCCCCTCGCCTGTCTGTTCCGGGATTTGGTACCGACGGCCCATCTGCGGCCCCCCGTGCGGCAGGGATTCCCGCGTCTGCTGATGCAGCGGAATTCCTGCTCTGCGCTGGCGGAAGTGCCGCCGCGGCGGCCTGCCGGAACAGCCGGCAAATCGCCCGCTCCCCTCTCCCCGGCCAACGAATCCGGCACAGGCGGCCGCCCCATTCCGCGGGGC
>NZ_KI271733.1:5029-29397 GCF_000469445.2 Oscillibacter sp. KLE 1745
CCGGGTCTCCACGGTGTCCAGCTGCTTCTTCACATTGCCCACGATATCCGCACCCACGATGTTTCCCTCGCCGTCCACGATATATGTAGTGGGATAGGTGGAAATATCCGCAACGAAGTCCTTGTAGAAATCGCCCTCCGGATCCGGAGAGATATTGTGATAGGTCACGCCCTTTTCCTTCAAAATCTCCCGGGCCGTGTCCAGCTGCTCCCGGCTCTCGCCGGAGTCGGTACCCACACCGATGAGGTTGATGTTTCGCTCTTTGAAATCCTGATACAGCTCCTCCAGTTCAGGCATCTCGGCGATGCAGGAACCGCAGCCATTGTTCCAGAAATTGACGATGGTGGCGTCATAGTCGGCGAAAATGTCGCTGGAGATCTCATCGCCCGCAATGTCCACCTCGGAAAATTCCGGGAAAGGTGTCTTGGACACCAGGGCGTCCTCTTCACCGGAGCTGCAGCCGGTCAATGCGGCGGTCATCAGTACCGCCGACAGCAATAGGATCAGAACACGTTTCATGTGGCAGTCTCCTTCTTCTCTTCTATTGTTTTGATCGAAAATACCCTGGTGATGGCCCCATGGGGGCAGGCAGCCGCACAGTCCCCGCAGCGGATGCACTCAGCATGGTTGGGCGTCCTGAACACATCCACATCCATTCTGCACGCATGACTGCACGCCCCGCAGGCGGTGCACCGGCCCGAGTCCACCTGCAGGCGGCAGATGGAAATTCTGTTGCACAGCCCGTAAAAGGCCCCCAGCGGGCACAGCCACTTGCAGAAAGGCCGGTAGAAAAACACCGCCAGCAGAGCTGTCCCCAGCAGGATGCAGCTCTTCCAGGTAAATAGTCCGCCCAGGCCGGCCCGGATGCCGGCATCGGCCAGCGCCAGTGGGATGCCGCCCTCCAGGATGCCGGCGGGGCAGATATACTTGCAGAAGAACGGGTCGCCCATTCCCACCTCGTTGACCACCGTCATAGGCAGGACAATGACGAAGAGCGCCAGAATCCCGTATTTCAGATAGGTCAAGATGCGGACCCGCCTGGTGCTGAACTTTTTTGCAGGGATTTTGTGAAGCAGCTCCTGGAACCATCCGAACGGGCACAGAAAGCCGCACACCACCCGCCCCAGCAGCGCGCCTGCGAAAATGAGGAATCCCACCACATACCATGCAAACTGGAACTTGGAGGAGCCGATCACCGCCTGAAGCGCCCCGATGGGGCACGAAGCTGCCGCGGCCGGACAGGAGTAGCAATTCAGCCCGGGGACGCAGACGGCCTTCAGGCCGGTCCTGGAGATCCTTCCATGCAGGAAGTTCATCAAAAAGGGGTTGGAAGCCAGCGCGGCCCCCAGCTGGATCTTCCAGCGATGCTTGTTTTCAGCCAATGCCCACACACTCCAAACACAGGTTGACGCCCTTGTGCAGGACCATGTCCGCTTCCCCGCGCCACAGCCCCAGTCCAATCATCAGCAGGGCGGCTGCCAGACAACAGAACGTGATGTTTCTCATATCAGCCCATAGCCGCCATAGCGGCGCCGCCCTCTGCCGCCGTCCCAGACTGGAACGCGGCGTTCCGGCTCATCTCCACAAAGGCGGCCGCGGACGCAGGCAGCTCCTCTGCGTCCACGGCGGAATACCATGCAGAGAGGAATGTTCCGTTCACATACCAGGAGGCGACGTTTGGCATCTCCCCGTCCTCCACCATGCTTCTGTTGCTGCCCACAGCTGCTGCCAGAGAGTCGTTGTAGAGGATGACGGGGAAGGGTGCATCGGCAAACATCTCGCTGCCGGTTCCGCTTTTGGTGCAGGCCAGGATTTCCGCCCCATTCTCCGCAACGCCCCCATATCCCTCCGCCAGTGCGTTATAGAAGACCTGCGTCCCCTCCGCTTCCGGGTCCAGGAAGGCAAAGAACACCACATCCCCCAGCTGTTCCCGGGTAAACGCCTCTCCGGACAGGGTGGTCGTGGCAAAGTCGCCCACCATGTTGCTCTCTGTTTTGCTGGCGGCGGGAACGCTGTTCTCCTCATAATAGGCATCCACCCACGCCTGATCGACCCAGCCCTTATCCAGGGCGTCCTCGATGGTAAGCGTACCAGCCTCGATGGATTGTTCCACGTCCTCCTGACTGGGCCGCTTCTCTCCGCAGGCCGCCAGGGACAGGGCCATGGCAGCGGCCAGACCCAGCATGGCCAGCTTCCGTTTGTTCTTGCATCGCTTCATAAAAAACCTCCTTGCCGCACCTGCGGCGGATTTTGGACAGGAGGCATTGTAGCATGGAAAACGTAAATTTCCTGTCAAGGCGGTCTTGATGGAAATTTTATCTGGATGTGCTATAATAGCCGCACATGGAAAAGGGCGGTGAGTGGGATGCGGATTTTGGTGGTGGAGGATGAGCGTCTCCTGTGCGACGGGATCGCGGAGGATCTGAGACTGGAAAAATACACGGTGGATTGCTGCTACGATGGTCCGGCGGCCTGTGAGCGGCTGTTTGTGGAACCCTATGATCTGGTGGTCCTGGATCTGAACCTGCCAGGCATGGATGGGCTGGAGCTGCTCCGGCACATCCGGACGGAACAGCCGGAGCTGCGGGTGCTGATTCTTTCCGCCCGGTCACAGCTCTCAGACAAGGTGGCAGGGCTGGATCTGGGCGCGGACGATTACCTGACCAAGCCGTTCGCCCTGGAGGAATTGGAGGCCCGGGTGCGGACGCTGCTGCGCCGGGAATTTCGTCAGCGGGAGTCCCTTGTACAGGTGGGCGCGCTGACCCTAAACACCGTGACCCGGGAGGTCTCCGGCCGTGGGGAACCCCTTCCCCTGACGCCCCGGGAATTTGCCATCCTGGAGCATCTGATGCTTCACCGGGGATGCTGGATCAGCCAGGAGGAGCTGATGGAGCATATCTGGGAGGCGGATGCCAACCCCTTCAGCAACGCCGTGCGGATGCACATCTCCTCGCTCCGGAAAAAACTGCGGAAGCGGCTGGGCCATGATCCGATTCAGACCAAGGTAGGTCGGGGCTATCGCCTGGCCGGAGAGGAGACGGCATGAGGAAACCGATGTCCCTGCGCCTGCGGGTCACTCTGCTCTGCGCAGCCCTGCTGACGCTCTGCTGCCTCCTGCTCACTGTGACTAACAATTTTTCGGCCATCCGGATGGCCGACGCCATTCAGGCGGTGCCGCTTCTTCCGGCGCAGCGCGCAGAGCTGGAAGACAGTGTCAGCCTGCCCATGGCGGAACTGCATATCAGCGATACGATCCAGCAGGCTCAGGGGGCGTTCCACATGCAGAGCCTGCTGGCCATGGTTGCCATCCTGGCGTTGGGCCTGTTCCTCATATACCGGCTGGTTGGAAAAGCCCTTGCTCCGTTGGACACACTCACTTGCCAGATCCGGGAGCGGACGGCTGCGGATCTGGCGCAGCCCGTTGAGATCCCCGACAGCGGGGATGAGGCGGCCGCAGTGGCCCTGGCGTTCAATCAGATGTCCCAGCGGCTGAACCAGGTCTTCGTCATGCAGAGGAACTTCTCCCGCAGCGCGGCCCATGAATTCCGCACACCGCTGGCAGTCCTGAAGACCCGAATCGGCCTGTTCCGCAAAAAGCAGGACTTCCGCCCCCGGGCCACACTGGAGCTGCTCCAGATTGTCGAGGGGGAGGTGGACCGCTTGTCCGCCATGGTGAGCGAACTCTTGGAGCTGACCAATCTGGAGCGGGCATCCCGCGGAGAGCGGCTCTCCTCCGGCCAGCTGATCCGGAGCGCCGCGGACCAGGCCGCCCCCCAGGCGGAAGCGCGGAGCATCACCATTTTGGTGGATGCCGCGCCCTGTACCCTGGCCGGAAATGCAGAGCTGCTCCGGCAGGCGGTATGCAATCTGGTGGAAAATGCCGTCAAGTATAGCCCGGCCGGCAGCGTTGTACACATCGCGGGCCACCGGGATGGGGAATGGTTCCAAATCGTGGTTGCCGACCAGGGACCCGGCATCCCGGAATCGCTCCGCCAGCGAATTTTCGAGCCCTTTTTCCGGGTGGATGATTCCCGCTCCCGACAGCTGGGCGGTGCCGGACTTGGTCTGGCACTGGTGCGGGCCATCGCGGAGTTCCACGGCGGCGCTGTTTATGTGGAAAAATCCCGGGGAGCGGGAAGCCGATTCGTCCTGAAGCTGCCATGCGAACAGGATCCTCCGCCGGATTGAGATACAAACTGACGTCTTTTGTCAGACGGGATCGGCGGAAACGCCTCGCGGCAGTTATTTTCATGCCCCTGGCTGTGGGCAAGCTGCCTTTCCGTGCGCCGCCCCCTGGGGCTCAGCTTTTGGGCGGAAGACGCTCTGCGGAGGGAACCGCCGTCCGGAAGCCTGCCTCCGACATGTGGCGGGTCAGTCTGCGTACAACGTTTGAAGATATCAGCGTCTCTGCAAACGCGATTCCCGTTGCCTCTCCATACAGCCCTGTAATCTGTGCGCCATTTACAGTAGGAAAGCGCCTGAAATCTAAAGATTTTAGGTGCTTTTTGCTTCTCAGCGGACAGTGCGCATCTGTTTTGGGCTTCACACATCAAGTTTCCTGCGGATAGCAGTAGCGAAGCCCGCATGATGCCCGCATCTCTCCAGGAAAAATGTGCTTCCGGCACACGCAATTCTCCAATCGGCCCCTTAATAAATGCTGACAGTTCGAAAGGATGTATACCTCCAGATCCGTCAGTTGGTCTGCCGGGCTGTTTTCCCCGTGATGGGCTCCTGACTTATGATTGATGCGGCCCATGACGATCTTTGCCACGCCGCTGACCCTTGCGTATTCCGCGATCTGCACCGCAGGAGCCGTCCCGTACACCATGGAAATCTGCGCCCCCTGCTGCTCCGCCAAGTGCAGATTGCAGCGCAGTTGCTTTATATTCCCTGTGGTAAAGAAATTTTGCAGGACCTGTTTGGTCTGGCGTTTCCGACAGACTTTTTCCACCCGAAGAAGCCTCTCCACATCCCGATGCTTGGTATGCCGGCACCCCTGGGTGTTGTTGTGCGCCGCTTCATCCACCAGGACAGTTGGAATCTGGTCAATATCAACCCTCCCGGAGTTGAATGCCGCGGTATTCGTTTTTCTTATTCAGCAAGACCTCCCGTCCGTTCAGCAGGGACAATGTATCCGGTCTTACATGCGGGGCTCCACATAGCCCACCACCAGATCAGCGCCCTCTTTCTGCGCCTGATGCGCCGCTTACGACAGGGCATACGTTTTGCTCACGCCGGCCGCATAGCCAAAAAGGATTTTTAGCCTCCCCGGAGGATCCTCCGCTTCCGGATCGTGTGGGAAATTCGCGCATTCATTGTTTGTCCGTCCCCTATGTACTCACCCTCCCACAACTCGTCATAGAATCAATACCTTGTCCCGTTATCGTATCACGCGTAATACTACCAAACCGTGAATAATGGCGTCATGATCGGAAGATAGAATTGGGGCGCTCCCACCAGCAGGAAAACGAGCGCCAGAATCATTTGGCGCTCGTTTCATAACTGTGTGTATCGTCCCATCCCAAAATCCGTTTGGCCATCAGATAGATTCCCGGCTTGTAAAGGACCAGAACCACATCCAAGGCAGGACTCCGGCGTATAAAGTCCGTAATCGCTTGGCCGGCAATATAGATTGCTTCTTCTCGTGGGATGTGATATTCTCCCGAAAAAATAAGTGGAAACGCAATGCTTTTGCATCCGCTGGTCACTGCCCTTATCATGGCGCGGCGGTAGCAGTCTGCCAGCAGTAACCGCTCTCGCTCCGCGCCTCCAAACCAGCCAGGTCCGGCCACGTGAATAATATAGCGGGCCGGCAGCCCAAAGGACGGCGTCATCACAGAATGTCCGATAGGACAATGGCCATGACGTCGGCAAGCCTCCTCCAGCTTTGCACTATCCGCTGCGGCGAAAATTGCCTCACAGATCCCCGGCGTACGCTTCAGTTCTGTGTTTGCAGCATTTACAATGGCATCCGTGGCAATATTTACGATATTTCCCATCCAAAGATGATACGGCATAGGCCTTCCTCCTTTACAGCAGAGCACCGCATACCAGATACCCCAAAGCGGAAATTCCGCTGGCACACAGCGCATACGGAATCTGAGACAACGCATGATCCATGTTCTCGATCTTACAGCAGCTGGATGTCAATACCGTGGCATCGGAATAGAAGCAGGCATGGCTGCCGAGCGTGGCGCCCGAGACAATCGCCCCCATGACCAGGAGCAGATTTGTGCCGATGCTCTCCGCCAGCGGCAGCAGGATTGGCGCAACGATGGCCGGAATCCCCCACACGCTGCCTGTACTGAAATTCAGGATCGCCACCACCAGAAATGTCACCAGAGGGAAGATCACGGCATTGACATGGGGCTGCACCAGGGTAATGATGTAATCGGCAATCCCGATATCGGTCATTGCCTCCTGCATGACAAACGCAAAGAAGATGATGGCCACCGTGGGAATCATGTTGCAAAAGCCGTGCATCGCCAGATCACAGAACCTGGAAAAGCTCATTTTGCCTCTGGGAATATAGAGTACAAAGCACACTGCAATCGCAGCAACCACGGCCAGAAACAGCTCTCCGGAAATGATTGCCAAGATAATCAACACGCCCACCGGCAGGATAAAGTCCATGAGGCTGCCCTGTGTCTGAAATTCCGACTCATCCTCCTCGTTGAGCGGTGCGCTCTCCGGCGAATAGACCTTGCCGGTCTCCTGAAGGCGGCGGTAAGCGGTCCGCATCCGCCCCAGCTTGGGAACAACGCCAACGATAAACAGCGGCACGATGATAACCGCTGCGATGGCGTAAAAGGCAAAGGGGATCACGTGATAGAATGTCTCTATCGCCGTTCCATAGCCCAGCTCCGCAATCCCCGGCTGCGTGAAAAATAGCCCGGAAAAGAAGATTGCCCAGGTAGAGAACGGCAGAATGGCACACACCGGCGCGCCGGTGGAATCGATGATGTAAGACAGGGCCTCCCGGGGCACACGGCGTTGGTCGGTCAGTTTTTTCATGCAGGTGCTCAGTGTCATGATATTCAAATAGTCATCCACAAAAATAAGAATCCCCATGATCCAGGTGACCATCATGGTGGACCTTGGCCCCCGGCAGAGCTTTCCAAGCGCTCTTGTAAATCCCAGTGTTCCATGGGATTCTCCCAACAGCGTAATGAGGCTGCCGAACAACGCGCACACCAAAAAGACCCATTGGTGCGAATAATCTGTCGCCACGCGGAAAAAAGCATCCATCCAGTCGGTGGCGATGTGAGACAGTGCATACACTCCCTCGGACGGGATCCGTGCAGCGCTGGTAATCACATAGGTCAGCAGAGTTCCAAAGATCAACGGTTCCAGAGTCCGCTTTGTTTTCAGCGCAAAGGCAATGACGAACAGGACGGGGATCAGTGTCCATATTCCATATTCCATGAGTACAACCTCGTTTCTACCACAGTCGCATTTATTGGAGTGCTTCTGGTGCCCGCTAAAGTCATAATAGAGCACTTCCGATGAAGATAGTGTTAGTTTCCCGGCTCTGGGATAAGGAATATATTAAGAACACCATTTGATTGAAATGACAAAATGATAGGCCGGCATTCCAGTCGATGGAATGCCGGCCTCTACTGTACAGCGGATATTCCTTTCCGGGCATTTTCTGAGTCCGGAATGTCCCCTGCGCAATTCATCAGCTGCCAGTTTATTTGCCACGCTCCAGATAGTCTGCCGCAAACTGCGCATACAGTGCGGCCCCCCTCTGCAGCACCGGCTCATGGACTGTATAGCGGTCGTTGTGGTTCCCCACCGTCATACCGAGTTCCTCATTTCTCGTTCCAAGAAAACCGAACACCGCTGGAATCTTATCGGCAAAGAAAGCAAAATCCTCACTGCCCATCATCTGGGGAAGTTCTTTCAAACACGCTTCCCCATAGAGTTTCACAGCTGCGTCATGGGCGATTTTATTCAACTCTTCATCATCGTTATAAAGAGAGTTTGCATAGTAATCATATTCAACCGTGGCAGTCGCGCCAAAAGCCTTGGCTGTGTTTTCAGCAATCCGCCGCAGCCCCTCTTCAATCTTCATACGGAATTCTGCGTTATAAGTCCGGGTGGTTCCAAACAGTTCCGCATGGTTTGCAATAATATTATACCGCTGTCCGGCGTGCATCTCTCCGATATTTACTACCAGCGGGTTTAAGGGGTCGTTCGTTCTGGAGACAAATGACTGGATATTGCTGACAATCGCTGCGGCAGCCAAAAGTGCGTCCACACCCAGATGCGGCTGTGTCCCATGGGCGGAAACACCATCTACCTTGATTACAAAGTTATCCACACTGGCCATGCGGGGCCCCGCCTGCACATTGATGTATGGCTCCTCCAGTGTCGCCCACACGTGCTGGCCCATAATGGCATCCACGCCATCAAGGATGCCCGCTTCAACATAGTATTCCGCACCGTGGCAGGTCTCCTCCGCAGCCTGGAAAATCAGTTTGACGTTGCCTTGCAATTCGTCTTTCGTCTCCATCAGCATCTTTGCCGCACCGAGAAGCATGGAGATATGGCAGTCATGGCCGCAGGCATGCATGACGCCCTTATTTCGGCTTGCAAAGGGCAGGCCTGTCTTTTCCTCTACCGGCAAGGCATCAATATCCGCCCGGAGAGCCACAGTTCTGCACGCCTTTTCGGCCTTTCCCCCCCGCAGCATCGCACATAATCCGGTATGGTCCGGGAAGCGTTGGATCTCGGTATAGCCCATTTTCTGAAGCTCTGCCGCAATATGCTCTGTGGTCTGGACTTCCTCGAGGCTCAGTTCCGGGTTCTGGTGGCACCATCTGCGCTGTTCCACAATGTAATCCAATGCCTGTTCAGCCAGTTCTTTATAGTTCATAACAGTCCTCCTATTTCTGAAGAAGCATCTCCAAAATCAAATCATCACATTTAGAGGAACCCTCATTCCCAAGCCGCACGAAATTTCTGATCGTTTCTTCCGGGTCTGTTTCTACAATTCCATCTGTCGCTTTCACGCTTTCACTCCGAAGGGCCATAGCGGCACATTGGAAGGCGGCAAAGACACAGGTGCTGATCTTCAAGGCGCAGTCTGCCTTGGCACCGTCACAGAGCATTCCGCTCACATTCCCAAACATATTGTTTACAGCAAATCCGATCTGCTCCAGCGTGCCTCCTTGTAGATACACCAAGCCGCAGGCTGCGGCGGCAGCGGCAATGGTCGCCCCGCAGAGCCCGGAGAGCGGTCCGAAATCCGCGTGGATATGAATCGCCATCAGGTTGCTCAGCGTGACAGCGCGAAACGTTCTCTCTTCATCAATACCAAGACTCTTCGCGGCAGACAAGATGGGAACTGTTGCGGTAATGCCCTGATTGCCGGATCCGGAATTTGTGATGACTGGGGCATTGGCTCCCGCCATTCTGGCGTCCACCCCGCTGGCAGTCATGGCTACGGCATCCATGACAACATCGTGCCCCATCAGCCCTGCTTCCTGATTGTTCCGGATACCATGGCCGATATTCAGTCCGTAATCACCCGCTGCGCCCAGCTGCGCGATATGCCCATTGACTTCGATGGCCTCTTGGATCATGTGTAAATCATCCTGTCGGCGATCCATCGTCTCCACAAATTCATAGATCGTCCGGATATTCAGCGTCCTGCTGATCTGCTCCGGCGTGATATCCGTTTCCATCGTCTGCCCGGGCAGCTCACAGCCCACCCTCTGGTGGTCCCGCTCCACAAGGATCACATTGGTATGCGCTCCCTTAATAATGGCGCGGGACTGGTGTTCTTTATTCACCAGTTCAACTTCCACATACAGCTTGTCCGGATCAAACGCCCTTCTCACGTCCACATATCCATTTTCCACAAGATGGGCCGCTCTTTCAATGTCTTCCGGGCGGGCGTCATCCACAACCCGGAGCTGGCGGTCCACCGCCCCGCACACAGCACCCAAAGCAGCTGCATAATTTATTCCAGTATAGTTCGTTCCGGGTATCCCCGCAGACATCGCGTTCTTGATGATATTCGCGCTGGCCCTGACCTTGATATGCTCCAGCTCTCCATCCAACTGCTCTCGGGCAATGGCGGCTGTCAGCGCAATCGCGGCAGGCTCTGTGCAGCCGGTGGCCAGCATCATCTCATGATTCAATATTTGACAAATCAGTTTCCGATTCATAGCGATACGCTCCTATTCTATGATCCCAACCAACATTTGATTCTACAAAAGCGGAACACTTCGTGTCCCGCTTTTGTAGATGATATGGCCTTTACAATCAGAACATTTTGGCAAATACGCTTGCAATGATAACGGACGTGATCGTCACAGTGGTAAAGCCGCCGACAATCATGGGCGGGAACATCTTGCTCATCAGATATTCCTTTTCCTCCGGGGTCGCCGCCAGAGCGTTGCAGGTGTTTTCAGTGATAATTGCATTGGGCGGGAACCCATACAGGGCAGTCAATGCGGTGGCAAAGGCCAGCAGGAACGGGATCTTCAGTATTTTTGCGCTGACGAAGCACAATACCGCCATGCCAGCAACACCGACAACAATCAGAATGACCATCGGCCCGATGATGCTGCCCAGCATCTGGGGCGTGCAATCCTTCAGGCCGTCAAAGATATACATCATCAGAGCGAACATGACAATGCCATAGGAATTGCTTTTATTCAGTGCGTTCTCATCCAGAAAACCAATGCTGGTGAAAATAATGCCCAGAACCAGCGCATACACAGCGCCGCTGATCGTCATGTTCAGGCCGGGGATGACAACTCTTCCCAGCTGTGTGGCCAGCCAGGCCACGAATCCCAGCTTGCCCAGCATCACCACAACAGAATTCCACTTGGCAGGCGTGGGGGGCAGCAGTTTCTTGCGCGGACTCTCGGTGGTTTCCAGCTTTCCGTTGACTGCATCTACCGCATTTGAAACGCCGGCAACCGACACACCGCCGTTCCGGTATTCTTTCAGGAGCTTTTTGCCCTCCAGCTGGAGGCAGACCGCCGTAAGCGGATACCCCGCGAACCCCTGGACGCAGTACATGGCGATAGCAAACACAGCCGCTTCCTTGAGGCCGGCAGCATTGGCCGCCTCCATCATCGTCGTTGCAGCCACGATGCCTCCGGTGAGAGGAGGCAGTCCCGCGACAACAAAGCTGCGGTCCATGAGCAGGGGGCAGACGAACAGTGCCAGGACGCACATACCCGCAAGTCCCGCAAGGCAGACCACAATGGTCTTCCACTGCTCCAGCAGCTGCTTGATGCTGATCACGGTGCCCATGTGCGTAATCAGCAGATAGATACCGATTGTGCTGCCAAAGGGAATCAGTACGGCGTCGCTGATCAGCGTAGTGGGAAGGACTGTCCAGTAGCCCACCAGAATGATAGCGGCAGTTACGAATACCGATGGAATCCATGCTTTTGTTGCCGTGGAAACGACCTCGCCAATGATGTACACTGCAGCGCAGAGCACAAACGCTAGTGCAAAGTTATACATGTCTTTTCCCCCTCTTTACTTATTCAGCACATATTTCGGCGGCAGAACTGCCTCCTTTCATGGTTTTGCATTCTCCCACCCAATATGAGTCTGACCAATTACTGTGCGTTGAAATCCATTGCCACCTGCGCATAGAGCATGGCGCCCTTCAAAAGCTGTGCCTCATCCACGCAGAAATTGCCGGAATGGTTTGGCCAAACGGCTCCGCAGGCCTCGTTTCCGGTTCCCAGCAGTGCGATTGCTCCCGGCACCCTCTGCATGAAGTAGGAGAAGTCTTCGCCGCCGGTGGTAGCCGGATTGGATGCGAGGCAATTCTCACCCAGGACAGCAACCGCGGATTTTTGGGCGATGGAAACCACCGCCTCATCATTGACAGTGGGCGGCACGATACGCAGGTACTCCAGCTCTGCCTCAGCGCGGTAAGCCTCGGCTGTGCCTTTGATAACTCTTTCCATCCGTTCCTCAAAGGTTTCCCACACCTCATTGCTGAAGCAGCGGGTGGTTCCTGTCATATAGCTGTTCTCCGCCACTACATTCCAACGGGTGCCCGCCTGGATCGTCCCTACGGTAACGACCGCCGGGTCCATAGGCGAGATCTCCCGGCTGACGACGGACTGCAGGTTATTGATGATGGCAGCCGTTACAACAGCTGCGTCCACACCCCGCTCCGGCTGTGCGCCGTGGCACCCCTTTCCCTTCACAGTGATATGGAATTCGTCTGCCGACGCCATCCGGGGGCCGGCTTCCAGAGAAACCATGCCGGACTTCACATCTGTCCACACATGAATGGCAAAACATGCGTCCACACCGTCCAAAGCGCCCTGCTCAACCATGGACTTGGCACCCAGAGCTACCTCCTCCGCAGGCTGGAAAGCCAGTTTTACCGTGCCGCACAGTTCTTCTTTCATGTCATGAAGGATGCGGGTGGCGGTCAGGAGCATCGCAATATGGCAGTCATGGCCGCAGGCATGCATAATGCCCTCGTTTTTGCTCGCATAAGGCGCCCCGGTGGTTTCCTGGACCGTCAAGGCATCCATATCTCCGCGAAGCAAAATGGTCTTGCCGGGCTTTGCGCCTTGAATGGTGACCAGCACACCCGTCTCCAGCCCACAGGGCCGCCAGGAAACGCCTATCTCGTCCAGCGCCTCTTTGATTGCCTTGCTGGTGTGATATTCCTTGGTGCTGACTTCAGGATGCTGATGGAAATAGCGGCGCTTTTCGATCAGATACTCTCCGTATTGGGCGGCGACCTCTTGCACATTCATAACAATTCTCCTTTTCTCGCGAATTTTTTCGCTTTAAATGGTTAAATCATTTTGAACTTTCCAAATCTGATTACTTCAGGAATTCCAGAGCAATAGAAACCAAGGTCCTGATGCCTGCCGGCATAACATCCTCCCGAACCGCACACTTGGGATTGTGCAGGGGCGCCAGCTCTCCCTCGTGTCCTGCATAAAGCATCAGATAGGCGCTGGGGATACCACCCAGCTTTCCATAGAAGCTGAAATCCTCACTGAAAGGCATTGGATCGGGCATGGGGACCACCGCGTCCTCACCCAATTCCTTTCGGACCGCTTCAGCGGCAAGATCCATCAGCTCTTTGTCATTGAAAGCGCTGGGATATCCGTCGGCATAGTGAATATGTACTGTATTTCCGGAGGCGGCCTCGATACCTTTTGCAATTGCCTGGACCTGTTCCTTAATCACGCTTCGCACACTTTCCGAATACGCTCTGGTCACGCCGCCAAACTTGACCTCCGCCGGGATCACATTGGGCGCGTCGCCGCCATGGATGCTCCCCAGGGAGAATACTGCCATCTCCATAGGGTCCACCCGGCGGGCGACGATCTGCTGCATCATCACGATCATCTGGGCGGCAGCCAGCACGGGGTCCGTTGTATTCTGCGGCTGAGAGCCATGTCCCCCTCTGCCGGAGACGGTGAAGTCGAACAGGTCCACGGAAGTTGTTATGGGCCCGATGTGGAACCCAACCTGTCCTGCCCGGTGGGCGTCCGGCAGCACATGCATTCCATAGATCGCGTCCACATGGGGGTTTTCCAGCACGCCTTTTTCCACAAGCTCCTTGGCGCCGCCAGGTAATGTATCTTCGCTATGCTGGAATATCAGCTTGACACAGCCCGCAAAACGCTCTCTCATTCCGCACAGGATCTTGGCCGCGCCCAGCATCATGGATGCATGCATATCGTGGCCGCAGGCGTGCATAATCCCCGGATTCTCACTGGTATACGGCAGTCCGGTTTCCTCCTGCACGGGCAATGCGTCGATATCGCAGCGCAGTGCCACGCAGCGGCCCGGGCCTCTGGCTCCATGGATCAACGCTACAACGGCGGTTGGTACAGGCCGTTCGATTGCATCAACCCCGTATTCCTCCAGCTTCTTTCGAATCAGGGCCGATGTCCTCACCTCGTTTCTTCCAATCTCAGGATGGCGGTGAATATCCCTGCGAATCTCTACCATCTCCGGGAAATATTCCTCCGCTCTTTCTTTTATCGTACTCGTCTCAAATTTCCTCCTTCCTGCATGGCTTCCGGAAGCCATTGTTTGTTCAGCATGGTTTCTATGTTTGCTTCGCAAACATAGAAACAGGGATCCCTGTTTCCGACAATACGATATTGCTTTAACTATACTTTATCTATAATAATCCTAAACCACAAAGTATATCAAGTCAATATTTTTCTCCTGACTTTTCCTGACTCCAGCATTTTGAGCACTTCCTTGTTAGAGTCGGAGACCATTTTCCGGGTCTTGTTGAACGCATCATGCTTCTTGTCTGCCTTGACGACGGCCGCTTGTCTGGAGGTGTGCCCTTATCCCAAAAATATCCTATATCCTATCGGCGGAAAGCCAGAAGCGCACTGACACAGGCGGCAAATTTCCGCATGGCGAAAGTGCTCTGACGCCCGATCAGATACTCAATGCAGAATGTAGTTGCAATATCCGCTCATCGTACGTCCATCCAGCGCACGTTTCCAGGCGGTCAGGCCCATTGGTCTTGCTGCGGTCTGCATTGGTGCAAATGATCTCTGCCCCACCGCGCCCTGTGACGGCGTAAAAGCCCGCAGAACTTATTTTATACCACGGTATAGAAGTCCCGTACGGTGGCGCCCGGCACAGATGTCAATGATCTGCTGCCAGATACGGCGCTCACTGGACCGAATGGAATTACCTCCGCTCCAGCGGTTTTGAAGGAGCCGATGCTGAAAGTAGTCCTACCCTGCCTGAGGCGTTCATCACCCAAGGCAAAGTTCTTGGTTCATTACTCTTTCAGTTCACTGGTGGCCCAAATGCGGATGTGGGCGGCCCGCAGCGATGGTCCAGGTTGTAAAAGCGGGCTTCCCTCGTTTTGGTCTTTCTATCCATCGCTCCGTAGAGCGTGCTTGTTACATTTTTGCAATGACCTCTTCCTGCAATTCGCCTTTCTGGACGATATTAGGTTCCTTTCTGAGAATGGCTTGGAATGGCGAGAAGGAAGATAAGCTCTCACTCTTAAGTTCACGAACGTGATATTATAAGAAATAGTATTTGCATTCGCCCCGCAAAAAGCCGTTGCACCGTGAAAAGCCTTGAGAATACTGAATTTTTTGCCTTTTAGGACACTGGAAAACACACTGATTTTCGGTGCTGTGGTGCCCAAATTCCTTGCGGCGATATAAAACCACACAAGCAAATGTAAAGAAAAATCAGAATTATCGAGGGTAAAAGCACTCCCTGCTTTTGCCCTCTTGACTGCCACACGAGCAAAAGCATTCGTACTTGTCAGCGGCGGGCGGGTCCCGTTCATCTCGACTATTGACAAGCGGGAATGGTTCTGCTGTCTCAGGATTTATACAGACCTCAAAAAAGCGGCAGGCCACTGCGGGCAGAACTCTGCGGCGAAGTTCTGTCCCAGACTGTCCGGGGCATTCAAACCGCCCTTCATGCAGCACTGAATAAAGCGGTGGAGGAAAACGGATTTTCTGTAATCCCTCAGATGGGTGTAAGCTGTCATCTGCCAAACCCAAAGAAATGAAAGTGCTGGCTCCCGAGGAAAGCCAGCACCTGCTGATTCAGGCCGGGGAAGACGGCTGCTACGAGCTTCTGCTGCTGGAACTTGCCACTGGTCTGCGCCGGGGGAGAGCCTGGCACTCCAATGGGATGACCTGAATTTCCGCACCGGCGCCCTGCGGGTGGTGTGTCAAATTCACCGGGTCAAAGGAGAACTGGTGGTGTCCCCGCCCAAGGCAGGTAACCGGACAGTGCTCCTCCCTGCCCTGGTGCTGCGTGTGCTCAAGGCCTGCAAGAAGGCCGTCCATCCCCGGTGGATGTTCCCCTCCCCGCCAAGGAGGACTCTCCGCTGGACCCAGCCGCCGTCCGGAAGCGGCTCCAGACGGTGCTGGAGCGGGCGGAGTACAACCGGCTGCACTTCCACGGTCTGCGGCATACCTTCGCCACTACAGCCCTGCAGAACGGCGTGCATATGAAGACCGTGTCCAGCATGCCGGGCCACTACGACACAGGCTTCACCCTCCGCACCTATCCCCACACTGCGAAGCAGAAGCAGGACGAGGCTGCTCAAACCATGGGCGCCTTTATGGAGCAAGTCATGTAAAAAGAAACGGCAAGGAAAAGAGAACGCGCACCGGGTAGGAAGCAAAACTTCCTGTCCGGTGCGCTTCAAACCTTTTCGGACATTTCCGCATGTAGGGCAGACGGTTGACCCACATTTTTCCTCACGCAAAAAATGCAAATCTGCAACAAAAAACACCTAAAATCCGAAGATTTCAGGTGTTTCGTGGAGCTGCTGGGCGGATTCGAACCGCCGACCTCATCCTTACCAAGCGACTTTTTGAATTTTTTCTAACTATTTTTTGCGCTTTATGGCCATATCTGCTCCAATCCGCTTGCTTTCCGTCACTCTTTGAATGCACTGCCTCCATATACTCCGCACCGCACTGTGGCTGAAAATGTGGTCAAAAACGCTCCCAGCCCTTTGCCAGAAATATTTTCCAGACTGGGGCAAGGAATCATTCCTGGTAAACGCCCGAAAATAGGGTTTCATAATCAGTAATGACAGAAGATTGAGGAAAGCATTTCTCCTTCAACGTACGGCATATTTGTCCAGGAGCTGTATCGTATAGCGGATCTCTTCTTCGGTGGCCGCCGGGCGGATTGAGCAGATCAGCAGAACGGTCCGGCCCTTCAACTGGGCCGTCAGCACGCAGGCAAAGCCAGCCTCCACCATGCGCTGGGAGATCACCATACTGCGTTTGTCCTGTTGCTGTGGAGCGAGTCCCTGCGGCGCATAGCGGAAATTCACAATAGCCAGCTCGACCTCCCACTTCGGCTGGTTCCGGAGCATGGACTCCACCCACTGTTTTGGGACAACCTGCCAGCCATTGGATAGCCCCTTGCTCAGGCGGCTGTCGGCAGAACTCTCCATCCAAGTGCCGCCGTGGGGATACTACCACTTCGTCCAGCCCTTTGCTGAGACAGACGATCTGACGCCCCAGGAGGCCCATGTCCATGTTTCTCCCGCGTCCCGTGCTGCTTACGGCGGGGCGGCGCCTGCGGGGCCGCGCACCGGAGGAGCGCCGAGGCCGGCTCTTATGCCTCCAGTGCCCGGAGGAGGTTGATCATCTCAATGGCGCTCTGGGCGCAGTCCGCCCCCTTGTTGCCCGCCTTGGTGCCGGCGCGCTCAATGGCCTGTTCGATGGTGTCGGTGGTGAGGACGCCGAAGAGCACCGGTACGCCGGTCTCCAGCGACGTCTGGGCGATGCCCTTGGACACCTCCGCGCACACATAGTCGTAGTGGCTGGTGGAGCCCCGGATCACCGCCCCCAGGGCGATGACCGCGTCGTACCGCCCGCTTTTGGCCATCCTGGCGGCGACAAGGGGGATCTCAAAGGCCCCCGGCACCCAGGCCACATGGATGTCCTCCTGCCGGACGCCCCGGCGCAGCAGCCCGTCCTCACAGCCGGACAGGAGCTTGGAGACGATGAACTCGTTGAATCGGGCGCAGACCACGCCGATCCGCGCGCCCTCCGCTACCAGATTTCCCTCATAGATCTTCATGACAAATTCCCCCTGATCAGATTTCGTTTCTTTTCCCTCGACCGGCGGGCGCCGGCCCTCAGTACCGGACCAGATGGCCCATCCGCCGCTGCTTGGTCCGCAGATAGCCGAGGTCCTCCGCCGTGGCGGGCATCTGGATGGGAACCCGCTCCACGATCTCCAGGCCGAAGTCGGACAGCTGGTAGATCTTGTCCGGGTTGTTGGTGAGAAGCCGCATGGTCCTGACCCCCAGGTCCCGGAGGATCTGGGCCCCGATCCAGTACTCCCGCAGGTCCGGGGCAAAGCCCAGGCGCACATTGGCGTCCACGGTGTCCAGCCCCTGCTCCTGGAGGGCGTAGGCCTTCAGCTTGTTGATCAGGCCGATGCCCCGGCCCTCCTGGCGCATGTACAGCACCACACCCCGGCCCTCCGCCTCGATCTGTCCCATGGCGGCGGCCAGCTGCTCCCCGCAGTCACAGCGCCTGGAGCCAAACACGTCCCCGGTGAGGCACTCGGAGTGGACCCGGCACAGCACGTTCTCCCCGCCGCCTATGTCCCCCTTTACCAGGGCCACATGGTGCTCCCCGGTCAGGTCGTTCACATAGCCGTAGATCTGGAAGTCCCCGTATTTGGTGGGCAGGTGGGCGGAGGCCTCACGGACCACATGCTTGTCGTGGCGGCGGCAGTAGTCCTGGAGGGCCTGGATGGTCAGCACCTTCAGCCCCCACTCCCCGGCCTTCTCCAAGAGCTCCGTGGTGCGCATCATGGTGCCGTCGTCCCGCATGATCTCACAGCACAGGCCGCAGGGGACCAGGCCCGCCAGGCGGCACAGGTCCACCGTGGCCTCTGTGTGGCCGCCCCGCACCAGCACGCCGCCCCGCCGGGCAGTCAGGGGGAACACATGGCCGGGCCGGCGCAGATCCTCCGGCCGAGTGTCCGGGTCCACGCACTTGCGGCAGGTGTAGCCCCGCTCTTCCGCGCTGATGCCGGTGGTGGTGTCCACATGGTCGATGGACACGGTGAAGGCGGTGGCGTGGTTGTCGGTGTTCACTTTCACCATCTGCTCCAGCCCCAGCCGGTCCGCGATCTCGGCGCTCATGGGGGTGCAGATCAGTCCCTTGGCGTGGGTGGCCATGAAGTTGACGTTCTCCGTGGTGGCGAGCTGGGCAGCGCAGATCAGATCCCCCTCGTTCTCCCGGTCCGGGTCGTCAATGGTGAGGATGAGGCGGCCGGCACGCAGTTCCTCCAGCGCCTCCTCCACCGTGCAGAATTGGGATTCCATGGGTCATTCCTCCTTGTTCAAAATCCGTTTTCCATCAAAAATTCCAAGGAGAGGCCGGCCCTGGGGGCGGCGGGCTCCGCCGGGCGCAGCAGCTTCTCCACATACTTGCCGATGATATCTGTCTCCAGGTTCACCACATCCCCGGGCCGTTTCCGGCCCAGCGCGGTCACCGCCGCCGTGTGGGGAATCACGGACACGGAGAACCGGTCCGCCTCCACGGCTGCCACTGTCAGGGAGATGCCGTCCATGGCGATGGAGCCCTTCTCCACGATGTACCGTAGCAGGGCGGGGGATGCTTCTACCGTGTACCACAGGGCGTTGTCATCCCGGCGGACCTGCGTGATGGCGCCGGTGCCGTCGATGTGGCCGGAGACAATGTGGCCCCCGAACCGGCTGTCTGCCGCCATGGCCCGCTCCAGGTTCACCGGGCTCCCCGGCGCCAGGGCCCCCAGGGAGGAGCGGTTCAAGGTCTCGTGCATCACGTCGGCGGTGAAGCCGCCGCTGTCCTGGGCGGTGACGGTGAGGCAGACTCCGTTCACCGCCACGCTGTCGCCGGTTTTCAGGCCGGAGAGCACCGTCTCCGCCCCGATGGACAGCACCGCCGAGTGAGCCCCCCGCCGGACGGCCCGGAGGGTGCCCACCTCCTCAATGAGTCCCGTAAACATCCCGGTCCACCTCTCCTTCCAGCAAGAAATCCTCCCCCAGGGCCGTCACCGTCACCTTCCGCAGATGTGCCGCCTGGTCCGGCGCCTCCACGCCCCGGCCCTCCACCGGGGACCTGGCCCCAGCGCCGCCCAGGAGCTTGGGGGCGATGTAGGCCTGGACCCGCTGCACCAGGCCCGCCTCCAGCATGGCCCAGTTCAGCGTGCCGCCCCCCTCCAGCAGCACTCCGTCGATCTCCGCTGCCCCCAGGGCGTCCATTAGGGCGGGCAGGTCCACATGTTCGCCCCGCCCCGGCAGGGTCCACACCCGGCACCCGGCATCGGTGTAGGGGGCGGTCCGCCCCGGGTCGGAGACGCAGGTGGCCAGGATGGTCTCCGCCTTATCGGCGGTGCGGACGATCCGGCTGTCCAGCGGGGTCCGCAGGCTGGTGTCGCAGATGATCCGCACCGGGTCCCGCCCGCCCGGGATGCGGCAGGTCAGCAGAGGGTCGTCCGAGAGCACCGTGCCCACGCCGGCCAGGATGCCCCGGTACCGGTGCCGCATCTCGTGGACGTGCCGCCGTGCCGCCTCCCTGGTGATCCACCGGGAGGCCCCGGTATAGGCGGCGATCTTCCCGTCCAGGGTCATGGCGTACTTCATCACCACATAGGGGCGTTTGGTGCGGATATAGTGGAAGAACACCGGGTTCAGCGCGTCGCACTGCTCCCGCAGCACCCCGGTCTCCACCTCCACCCCATGGGTCCGGAGGAGCTCCACGCCCTTGCCCGCCACCAGCGGGTTGGGGTCCATGCTGCCCACCACCACCCGGCGGATGCCGGCGGCCAGGATGGCCTCGGTGCAGGGGGGCTGGCGGCCCGTATGGCAGCAAGGCTCCAAGGTGACGTACAGCACGGCCCCCGCCGGGTCCTCCCGGCAGTCGGCCAGGGCGGCCCGCTCCGCGTGGAGCCCGCCGCACCGCTCATGCCACCCCCGGCCGATGACGCACCCGTCCTTCACCAGCACGGCGCCCACCAGTGGATTGGGGCTGACCCAGCCCACGCCCCGCTCCGCCAGCTCCACGGCCAGCGCCATATAGGAGCTGTCATCCATCTTCTTCACCTCCAAAAATGGAAAAATGCTCTGAACCAGTGGTCCAGAGCATCGTGAAAACGGGACGCACCCGCGCCCACGGAAAACAAAACCGCTCCGGAATGTAACCATTCCAGAGCGAGCGTCCACGGGCGCAGGAAAGAGAGTTCCTGCAGTCACACGATCTTCTTTCATCCAGACTTTACTGTCGGCCTTGGAGTTTCACCAAGTCTGCCTTTCGGCTCGCGGGCTGTACCGCCGGTGGGGAATTTCACCCCGCCCTGAAGATCCTGATTCAGTTGAGATGATTATAGGCCAAGGCGCTGGAATTGTCAACCCTCTGGACAGCGCAGGGTTGCAGAATCTTTGTCCTCCCGCCAGGCATAGGCGGGTTTGCAGGCGCGGTTAAGGGGCATGCATTTACGCGGTTCTGGCAGAATGATGCCGCCGCGCCAGGCCGCCCCGAATGTAGCGGCAGCCATTCCTCCGCGCCCTGCCGGAGATACCGCAGGCATCCCCCCTCCCCCTTCCGTGTGAAAATTGAATGCGGAACCCACCAACCGGCGCTTGACATTTTCCTTGTGAGAATGACAGGCGCTTTTCTTATTTTTGGAGGATTTGCCTATTGAATGTATTTGAAACGGTGAAACAGTCTGTTGCCACCCGGCAGGCTGCCCTGCTGCAGGCGTGGGCCTTCTCCGTCGATGTTTTGCCGGAACACCGCCTCAAATTCTGCGGGGGAAATAAAACAAAGAAAAGCCTCCGCCATTTACAGAAAGCCCGTGTCCCGCTATACTGAAGGCAGGAAAAATGGAGGTGCAGTTGATGGCGGGCAGACGAATCTGCGCCGGGTACTACCGGCGGTACGACGGCAAGGTGGTCTACGTGATTTCCACGGCCACGGATAATGACACCAGAGAGGAAACGGTCATTTGGACTACCTATCCCTTTGCGGATGTTCCCAAGTACTGCACCTCCACCAAAAAGTCCTTCTGCGCATTCGTGGAAGCAGACGGAGAGCGGAAAGCCAAGTACAAGCGGCTGATGAATATGAAGATCTCGGAGGCCGCCATCGAGCGACTGGAGGATGAAGGCTTCCGGGGGCCGGTGCGAAAACAACATCAGCGGCAGTTGGAGGAAGAATACGACTCCCGAGAGTATCAGCGGTCTCTCTCCTACCTCGCATACGCGAAAGATCTCTGCGAGCACTACAACTTCGACCGGAGCAAATATCGCCTCTGCATGAAAGAAAAGCGGTTCACCGCCATCACACGAAGTGACTTCGCCAAACTGAAAGAGGATCTGCAATTTCTGGACAACGCCCTGAAAACAGTGCTGTTGGAATACCGGGACTACTTCCGGGAGCGGTTCGTGGAGGGCCTGTCCATCCGCAAGTACGCCGAGGCACACCAGCTGAACCGAGGCAGCGTGGACTATATGCAAAAGAAGTTTTTCTCTGCCCTGGCTCGTCTGTTGAAAGAGCGGGACGAAGCAGAGGGCAGGTACCGACTGCGGAAACCGGCGCAAAACTGAATCGACCCAACACTGAGCGGAGTGTCTGCTGACAAAGCAGGCGCTCCGCTTTTCTGTCAGAAATATGTCAAAAGGATATTATTCCCCCAATACATAGTGAGGGGGGTAAAAGAGGCACAGTTGTGTCAATTCTATGTCACTTGAGAAATGTCTTCGGGTAAAGTAGTAGAGGGGGTAATCAAAATGAAAGAGTCTGCCTACAAAAATTATGCGGAGCTGCCGCTGTTTCTCAACTCAAAAACAGTGGCGAAGGTATTGGGCGTCTCACCGTCCAGCGGATATGAACTGATGCACGAGCCGGGCTTCCCGGTACTGCGCATCGGCAACAGGATGGTGGTACCCAAGGAGCAGTTCATCCAGTGGGTGAAGGAACACACAGGAGGCGGCACATGAGATACAGCAAGTACAGCGGGCGCGGAAATTTTTTCTCTCTGCCCAACGAAGTGTTTCTCCTGGGTCTAAGTGCCGGAGAGTTATCTGTGTACAGTTTTCTGAAACGGTGTGAAAACCGAAAGACACATCAGTGCTGGCCCAGCATCAAAACCATTGGACAAGCAGTGCGGATGAGCGAGAATACCGTCCGCAAGTACATCCGTCAGTTGGAGGAGCGAGGACTTATCACCGCAGAGCCCACAGAGGTCATCACCAAGACAGGAGAAAAGCGAAACGGAAATCTGCTGTTCACCCTCCGGCCCATCAGAGAGGTGATCGACGAACACTATGCAAGCCAGTTAGCGGAGTTGGAGCTGGCAACGGAGCGCCAGCGTGTAGCAAAACTCCTGCGGGAGCGGGAAAGCCCCGCATGACCGCCTGTGAGCCGCTGTGTGCCCCGATCACGGGAGGGGCAGAGTCCCTGCCCCTCCCAGCGGATAGAGACCGGATTTGGGCCGCTGTTCCCCCTCTTTGGAGAGAGGACTCTCCCCATTCTGGGTTCTTTACGGGGGACGAAAGAAAAAGCAGGATAAACGCCGGGGTCGCCAGTGGCTCCTCCGGCCGGTCACTTCGCCCCGCAGTGCGGGTCGTTACGGGGTTTTGCGGTGTATCAAAAGTGGGGTCAAAAACAGGCAGCGGGGATCACGTTTGTGGTCACAATCCCCGAACTCCTACTGCCATAACGAAAAAATAGGGGTCACGCCCCGGAAAGGAGCAGTTTATGGGCAAAAAAGAGAGATTTGCTTTTTATCTCACCCCGGAAAAGAAAGCCATCCTGGAGCGCCGGTATCAGGAGGACGGAAGCCGGAGTATGACCGCTTTCGTCGAGCGGGCGGTGGACTTTTACCTGGACTACCTCAGCGCCAACGACGCCGGCCTTTTCCTGCCAACATCTATCAAATCGTACCTGGACGGACGGCTGGGACAGCTGGAGGAACGTCTGTCCTCCCTTGCCTTCCGGCAGTCGGTGGAGCAGGACATGGTGGCCGGTATCCTGGCGGACGCCTATCAGTTCAGCGACGAGGATCTCCGCCGTCGACGGGCGGAGAGCGTGCAGAACGTGAAGAAAACCAATGGCCGCATCTCGCTGGAACAGCGGGTGCGGGGAGCCTGGGAGGAGGGAGATGAGTGGCAAGACTGATCCTGAAAAGCCCTTATCTCAAGTGCGATGGCAACAGTTCTGTCAGCGGCTACCTGCGGTACATCGGCACAAGGGAGCGCGTGGAACTGCTCCCGGATGACCGTCCGCCAACCAGAAAGCAGGAGCAGTTGGTCAGCAAACTGGTGAAAGATTTCCCGGAGACGAAGGAGCTGGGCGAGTATTTGGACTACAAGGACAAGCCCACCAAGGCCAATGCCTCCGTATTCATTACCAGGGCGCTGGAGGAAAACTGGCCGGCGGTGCAGCAGTCGGACGGCTACATGAAGTACATCGCCACCCGGCCTCGCGCGGAGCGGCTTGGTGACCACGGGCTCTTTGGGGACGAGGACGGTGTGGACTTAGCCAAAGCAATGGAGGAATTAGACCAGTACACCGGAAACGTGTGGACACACATCATCTCCCTGAAGCGGGAGGATGCCGCCCGGCTTAGCTATGACAATGCTAAGGCGTGGATGAATTTGCTCCGGGCCAACCGCAACGACATTGCCGCCGCCATGAATATCCAACCGAACCACTTCCGCTGGTACGCTGCCTTCCACGATGAGGGGAAGCACCCCCACGTCCACATGATGGCGTGGTCAACGGTGCCCGGTGAGGCATGCCTGACACGGGACGGCATCCGTAAGATCAAATCAAATTTGACCAACCAAATCTTCAAACAGGAGATGCTCCACACCTACGAAC
>NZ_KI271733.1:29497-44833 GCF_000469445.2 Oscillibacter sp. KLE 1745
AGATGCTCCACACCTACGAACAGAAGTCACAGTCACGGGACGAGCTGGTGCGGGAGACGCGGCGGGCCATCCGACAACTCACCCAAGAGATGTCCCGGAGCATTTGCACAGAGCCAGCCATCGAACAGAAAATGGCGCAGTTGGCTGAACAGTTGGAAACTGTTAAGGGCAAAAAGTCCTACGGATACCTGCCCAAGTCTGTCAAGAAAACCGTGGACGAGGTAGTGGACAGGTTGGAAGATATACCAACGGTGAAAGCTTGCTATGCCCAATGGTGCGCCCTCCAAAGCGAGGTGGAAAGCTACTACCACGACAAGCTCAGAGAAAAGAAAAAGCTGTCCCAGGAGAAGGAGTTCCGACGGATCAAAAACGCTGTCATCCAGGAGGCGGAGTGCATCCGCATGGGGGATATCACCTTCGAGGACGCTGACCTGGCCGGCCATGACGAACCGGAACAAGTGCAGGGCGAGTCCTATGCCTGCTGGGAACTACGGCAGATCATCCAGAACGAAGCCATTCCTCTGGCAGACCGGGACTGCGCGGCGGAGGAGTTGGAGCGGCTGGCGGAACGAGGAGATGCTCACGCCCAATACATGATGGGCCTACTCTACCGGGATGGCCCTCTGCTGATTCCGGACAGTCGAAAGGCAGAGTACTGGTTCATCCAGGCGGCAGAGCATGGTCTGCCAGAGGCACAATATGTCTTAGGCAAACTGCTTCTCTCTGACGATCTCGAAGTCCATGACCCGGACGATGGCATCCGCTGGATGAGGCAGGCTGCGGAAAACGGGAATCACTTCGCCGCTTACCGGCTGGGCAAGGAGTATTTGACCGGCGAGGCGCTGACTAAAGATACTTCCAAAGCGGCAAAATGGTTCACCCAGTCAGCGGAGGCGGGTAACCAGTATGCCCAGTATATGCTGGGCAAGTTATACCTGACGGGGCAGGGAGTGATTCACGACCGGACCCAGGCGCTGGACTGGTTCAGCCGTTCCGCCGCCCAGGGAAACCAGTACGCACAATTCTTCCTGGAGCGGCAGAGTGGCCTCCGTCCACCCTCCGTCATGCTGGCGGTCACCCGCCTGCTCTACCACATGAGCCGGATCTTCGAGGATCACTCCCTGCCTCGATCCAGCACCGGCCTCCAGGTAGACAGCAAACTTCGGAGAAAGATTCAGGAAAAGAAAATCGCTATGGGCCACAAACCGGATGACCATGAGGAGGCGCAGAACCAGGGCGGCATGGTCATGGGCGGGATGTGAGCACCTCAAAAATTACGGCACCTAAAACAATAGGAAAGCCCTTGGAGCAAGAAGGCCAGGCAAAATGATAATTTTCTGATAATAGTTCGCCGTGCCCCTGGCTATTTCCTGTTTCTGTGGTATGTTGTGTTGCTGAGGAGGGATGACCAATGACGACCAATCAAACCCCAGTCCAGCGGTGCCAGTACTGCGGGAGCGACAATCTGGGCCTGGGCTGGCAGCACGGAGAGGCGCTGGTGACCTACAAGAAGCACGGACTCCTGGGCAGCCGGCTTCGCTATCTGATCTGCCGCCGCTGCGGGGCTGTGGTGTATCAATGGGTGGCAGAGCCTCACAAGTTCCCGTCTATCAAGTGAGTCCCCCAGAAATTGCACCGCAAATCAAAGATAAACTCTGGAGGTAAGAAACATGGCAAAGCGAAGACCATCCGGGGACGGCATGGTGCGCAAGCGGGAGGATGGCCGCTGGGAGGGCCGGATCGTAGTGGGCCACAAGAGCAATGGCGACTCAATCTTCCGGTATATCTACGCAGATACCCAAAAGGAACTGACCGCCAAACTCCGGCAGAACATCGACGCCTATCAGGGAGTGGACCTGACGGAGGAGAGCAGAATGACGCTGTCAGAGTGGCTGGACCGCTGGCTGGAGCAGATGGCACTCACCCTGCGCCCCGGCACCCTGAAACGGTACCGGGGCGACATGGACCGCCATGTCAAACCCCGCCTGGGACAAAAGAAGCTCACGCAACTCACCGCTGAGGATCTGCGGGAATTGTACCGTTTCCTTCTGGAACAGGGGCGAATTGCCCCTCGCCCCGGCCAAAGCCCCGGCCTCTCTCCCGCCACCGTCCGCGGTATCCACGCCGCCCTCCACCAAGCCCTCCAAGCGGCAGCAGATCAGGGGCTGATGCCCAACAACCCCGCCAAACAGGTGGACCCGCCTAAAATCACCCACAAGCCCATGAAAATTCTAAACGAGGCGCAGGTGAACATTTTTCTGGAGGCGACGGATCGGGACCCGATTTGGCGGGACTTCTTCTACACGGAACTCACCACCGGTCTGCGGCTGGGTGAGATCTGTGGCCTCATGTGGAGCGACTTCGATGGGCGAAAGGGCACCCTCAGCATTTCCCGTACACTGCGTAAAGAAAAAGGCGGACGGCTGGTGGCCGGGGACACCAAGACCTACGCCGGGACCCGGACCATCCTCCTGCCCACCAGCACGGCGGAGCGGCTGCGGCTGCGAAAAAAGACTTCCTACTCCCCTTGGATCTTCCATGACCCACTTCGCCCGGAAACCCTGCTGAACCCCGGCACCGCATACCGCCAGCTGAAAAAGGTCCTGCAGGAGACCGGACTGCCTGAACTTAGATTTCACGATTTAAGGCACACCTTCGCCACCCACGCTCTGGCCAGCGGAGTGGATGCCAAGACCCTATCCGGCATCCTGGGCCACACCAAAGCCAGCTTCACCCTGGACACCTACACCCACACCACCGGGGATATGCAGAGGCGGGCGGCGGAAATCGTGGGCGGCTTCCTGACCGACTACTTAGGAGAGGAGATGGCCCCGTGGCAAAACGCAGAAAACACGGCGACGGCAGCGTCCGTCTGAGAAAGGACGGCCGGTGGGAGGGCCGAGTGGTCATCGGCTATGACGAAAAGGGCCTGCCCAAAACCAAAAATGTCCTTGCTAAGACAAAAACAGAATGTGTGGCAAAGCTGAAGGCCCTGCGGGAGAGACTGGAGACTCCCGCCCCTGAAGTTCCAAAAGCAGGGCTTTCCCTGGGTGCTTGGCTGGATCATTGGTACCAGGACTACAAGAAAGCGAGTCTCCGTCCTAACACCCAGATGTCCTATGAACGGCGGATCTACCAACACATCATCCCCGCCTTGGGCGGTATCCAGCTGGACAAGCTGACCACCGGGGACATCCAGCAGTTCTATACCCATCTTAGGCAGAATGGCAGATTGCTGCGCACAGAACTCTATGGAGAGGGTCTCTCCGACCAGACCATCCGGGGCATCCACACCACCCTCCACGCCGCACTGGACAAGGCAGTGGAGGAGAAACTGATCTTCCGCAACCCGGCGGACAGCTGTAAACTTCCGCCTGTCAAGGGCAGAGAAATGAAGGTTCTGACTCCGGAGGAGATCCAGCGGCTGCTGATCCAGGCCAGGGAGGACGGCTGCTACGAGCTGCTTCTCTTGGAACTGGCCACTGGCCTGCGCCGGGGCGAGATCCTGGCCCTCCAGTGGCGTGACCTGAATCTCCGGACCGGCGCCCTGCGGGTGGAGCGGCAGGTCCACCGGGTCAAGGGAGAACTGGCAGTATCCCCGCCCAAGACCAAGGCGGGGAACCGGACGGTACTCCTCCCTGCCCCGGTCCTAAACGTGCTCAAGACCTACAAACAAGCCGTCCACTCACGGTGGATGTTTCCCTCCCCTGTCAAGGAAGACTCCCCTATGGACCCGGCAGCCGTCCGGAAGCGGCTCCAGACAGTATTGGAGCGGGCAGAGTGTAAACGGCTGCGATTCCATGACCTGCGGCACACCTTCGCTACCGCCTCCCTGGAACACGGCATGGACATCAAAACGCTGTCCACCATCATCGGCCATGTGTCCAGCACCACCACCCTGAACACCTACACCCACGTCACCGATGCCATGCGGCAGAACGCGGCGGACAAGATCGACCAAGGAATCGGGAGAGCCGAACCGAAACCCAGGCAGGAAGCGGCACCCCAGAAACCAGCCCCCAGCACCTTCCAGGCCCACAAGGGACAGCGGCGCAAACCGGGCACCGGCTGTGTCAGCCAAATCAACGACCACCTGTGGGAGGGCCGTTACTCCCCCATCTTCAATGGCCAGCGCATGGCCCGGAATGTCTACGCGAAAACGGAAGCCGAGTGTGAGAAAAAGCTGGCAGAACTGATCTGGGAAATGAAGGCGGAGATCGCCGCCGGAAAAGAGCAGGCGAAGCAACAAAAACCGGCAAGTTGAACAAACAGGCCTCCGAGGGCAAAGCGCCCCCGGAGGCCCGTCTTTTTCCTGTCTGTGGCTGGTTCTGTGGTCAATAGCAAATGGAAAAATTTAATATTTCAAAAATTGTTGCGAATTTTAGAAGAAAAGGCCGCTTTTCAAAAGAAAAGCGACCTTCTTGTGGAGCTGCTACCCAGATTTGAACTGGGGACCTCATCCTTACCAAGCGACTTTGGAACTTTTTTCTAACTATTTTGGGTGCTTTATAGCCATATCCGCTCCAATCCGTTTACTTTCCGTCACTCTTTGAGTGCAAGGTTTCCGCCTGTTCCGCCGCCCTCTGTGGTTGCCCGTGTGGTCAAACCGTTGGGGCAGTAGGTTTAGCGATCCGACGGTTTGCACAAATGTGGTCAAATTGCGGTCTTCCTTTCCTGCCGCAAAAGCTCACTGTCCCGCTTTTCTACATGCTTTCACAGGGCTGCTTTTGAGAGGGTGTTAACAAAGATAAAAAGACGAGAATCCTGTTCCTAAAGCTGCCATGTCGCCGTCCTCTGGCGACAAACCTTTCGTTGTAAGTTTCATGCAAGTTTGTACCAAACTCCCTGCTATCGTTAAATGATGCCGTGTAAACCGCAAAGAAGTACCAAATTAGTTCAAAGTTAGTCCCAAAACATCCAACGCCTTAAATTGTTCGTTGATATACCACCATGAGAATGCTCTGGTGCTGTCATCAAACAGGTAGAAATACCTTTTACCCAGTTCCTGCGACAGCATTGACAAGGGAAGATTCTTTCATTCCAATTTAACAACTGATTGTTGTTTGATTTCCATATGGTGCGGTCAAATAAGGACCAAGGATTCGCTGATTCCCAGCGCTTCCTTGGCCCTTATTTGATACCTCTCCCCCAAAAGTTGAGAGTAGATTTTCAAGTCGCTCAGTAATAATTGAGATTTTCTTGTTTATTGTAGGCTTCCTATCACTTTTCCGAGATTTTTATTTGTCTCAAGGTTGATAGTAGGTTTAGAGTTCCTTGAGAGTTCCCTTACTCTAGGCCCTTTCATCCACTATCCGGCATAATATTTCTGCTTAGGGCTTCCGGGGCAATCCGGGATTGTCATTTTAAGCTTACCAGCTTCCACCAGCGGCCGGATGTAGTGACGGGTTACATAGTAGGATGTTTTGATGCCTAAGAATTGAGCGATCTCTTTGCGGCTGCGCGGAACACGGCAGAAGGAGAGAAGATCATGTCCCGCCGAAGGCTGCTCCCCCGCGGGAACTGCCTGTCTCTCTTCCTGGGCGTGATTGTAGAGCGTCACCACAAACTCATTCCGACGGTTCTCAAATACCGGGGCCGGTAGGCCATAGGCTGCCATCTCCCGCCGAATGGTGGGGATGCCCGAGTATCGGTTCTCCGCGTCTGTCAGGATCTCCGCCATCACCGCCAGCGCAGGATTCCGAAGATCCGGACGGGCATGGCCCAGCTGGTCCACCGTCATCCTGCCATAGAGGCTGCCGGGGCTATGGATCTCCAGTCGGTCAGAAAAGAAATTGATCTGGGCAGGCGTACCCTCGGTATAAATGCTGTAATCCCGGTGGATCAGCGCATTGAGGATCGCCTCCCGGAGTGCCCGGATAGGATACTCTGTCTGATCGGTACGTTTCCCCGTCTGCGGATCGATGACCGTGCGAGTCTTCATGTTCCGTTTACAGAACGAGAGGGCCTCCTCTTCCATCTCCGCGATGGTGCCCTCAATTCGTTTATTGTCCAGAAACCGGGCAGAATCCGTTTCTGCCAGTTCTCCAATCTCTTTTCCGGGCACCACGACGGCGGTAATGGCAAGCTGGGGCAGGTATCCCTGGGGGTAAATCCCGAAGTTCAGGACGGCCGCAAGGGTTGGCGCGCCGTTTCGTGTAATGTTCAGCATCTCGTACTGCTGCTCTTCGCTTAGCTTTCCAAAGCCTGGCCGTTCCATGCGCCGATCCAGCAGATAGCGCTGCACAGCGTCCTGATTTAAGGTGTCCAGAGAAGCCCGCTCAATCGGCCTTTCATCGTCGTGCAAATGCTTCCGAAACGCCTCATAACTGTATAGTTCGTAATCCGTCATGGGAAGATCCGCGTCGCCCACCCGGATATAAGAGCCCTTCATCCGACCAGCGCCCTTGTAATGGCATGGCCGCTCCGCTAGATCAATGGAGGGAATTTCCGCAGAGCAGACTGGGAGTCCATCTACCTCAGCTACCGTAAAGACCGCACGCACAGGCGGGTCCATCTGATTGCACTGCTCCGCCACTTTTTTCTGCAAGTCCTGAAGGTTATAGACACCCACTACCTGAAAATCCTGTGTCTCGTCCAGTCCAAACAGCAAAATTCCTCCACTGTCCTGGTTTGAAAAGCTGGACAGTGTGTCATACAGGCGTCTCGGACAATCCACATGGGCGGCTTTGACCTCCAGCGTCTGCGTCTCCGCCTTTTGCCGGGTCGTATGCCGCACGAGGTCTAACAGTTCTTCCGTCAGCATAAGGACACCTCCTCTCTTGCTCCAAGCTTAACTTACATCTTCAAAAATGTCAATCAAATCTGTTCGATATTTTTAGCTTTTTCAAACAGGAAGTTGGGTTTATTTTGATTTATTTAGATTTTATTAGATTTACTATCTTGGTAGAAATGCAAAGATAGCTTTTCTTTGCACTCATCCATGTGCCCATATTTGAATACACATGTGCGTTTTGCTCAACAGGAAAAACGCATGCGTGCTTTTTTGCAGTGTTTTGCGATGGTGTTGACAATGAAAAGGCGAACTATGAGTCATTTCTGCTGGGAACTATATTCCAAAATCCCAGAAAAAATGATACACTATTCTAAAAACTACACTCCGGGAGAGATTGACATGATCAACATTCGCAAGCTGGAATCGGAACTGTGGGAGTCCGCCGACCTGCTGCGGGCCGGTTCCAAGCTGACGTCCAACCAATACTGTATGCCCGTTCTGGGCCTGATTTTTCTTCGCTATGCGTTCAGCCGCTTCAAGCTGGTGGAGGCAGAAATCCTAAAGGACCGCCCGGTGCGAAACGGCCAGGTGCTGCCGGTGGAGGAGAGCGATTTTGCTTCCCGCAGCGCTCTGTTCCTGCCCCTGGAGGCCCAGTACGCCTATCTGGTGGACCTGCCGGAGAACATCTCCGCCGCTGGGCTGACTAACCGGAACGGCCAGGTCATGAACAGCCTGGGCGAAGTGGTCAACAACGCCATGGAGCTGGTAGAGGAGCAGAGCGAGCAGCTTTCCGGCGTGCTGCCCAAGGACTACACCATGTTCTCCGACGAGCTGTTGGCCGAGCTGCTGCGGATCTTCAACAACAGCGCCCTGGACGATGTGGGGGGCGATGTGATCGGGCGCATCTATGAGTACTTCCTCAACAAGTTTGCCAAGAATATCGCCCAGGATGACGGGGTGTTCTTCACCCCCAAGGCCCTGGTAAAGATGATCGTCAATATTCTGGAGCCCAGGGAGGGCGTCCTGCTGGACCCGGCCTGCGGCAGCGGCGGGATGTTTGTCCAGACCGGCGACTTTGTGGAGCACGCCGGGATGCTGGCCAACAACACCCTGACCTTTTACGGTCAGGAGAAGGTGGAGTACAACTCCCAGCTGTGCCTGATGAACCTAGCGGTCCACGGCCTGTCCGGGGTCATCAAGTCCGGGGACGAGGCCAACACCTTTTACCACGACGCCCACAATCTGGATGGCTGCTGCGACTATGTGATGGCCAATCCCCCCTTCAACGTGGACAAGGTGAAGGCGGAGTCGGCCCAGAACGCCGGGCGGCTGCCCTTTGGGATGCCCGCCGTCAACAAGAACAAGGAGGTCAGCAACGCCAATTATCTGTGGATCTCCTATTTCTACTCCTACTTAAACGAGCACGGCAGGGCCGGGTTTGTGATGGCCTCCTCCGCCACCGACAGCCAGAGCAAGGACAAGGACATCCGGGAGAAGCTGGTGCGCACCGGCCACGTGGATGTGATGATCTCCGTGGGCAACAACTTCTTCTACACCAAGAGCCTGCCCTGCTCCCTGTGGTTCTTTGACAAAGGGAAACAAGAGGAGCTGCGGGACAAGGTGCTGTTCATTGACGCCCGGAACTACTACACCGTGGTGGACCGCACTCTAAACGAGTGGAGCGAGTGGCAGTTAAAGAACCTGAACGCCATTGTGTGGCTGTACCGGGGTGAGGTGGACAAATACCAGAACTTGCTCTCCCAGTACCGGCAGGAGCTCCATCGAAAGATTTCTACGCTTATAGACTTTCAGACGGAGTCATTGCTTCATGAAATGCTTCCTGAGTTCTACAAAAAGCCGAATGAAAAAGGCTACGAAATCAAAGCATTGCTTAACGACGGGAATGTCTTAAACAGTCTGGAAAAATTAAGGCTTGGGTTAGAGGAATTCCTCCGGCTTCAGAAAGCCAGTGTAGCAAAATTTGCCCCATATCTGGAAGAGAATAAACTGAAACATGAGATAAAAGCGCTCATAGAAAGCAGAGCCGGAAAAGGACCTGCGAGAGTTCGCTTCTATGTAAAAGAACTAAAAGCAATCTTAGAGAGCCATGAGGAACAAATTCAAGAATGTGTTGCTGTTCTTAAAGAGGCTGATTGGCTTTATGGTAAATTTGGCGAGGGCGTGTATGCCGATATTCCCGGCCTGTGCAGGGCGGCTACCCTGGAGGAAATTGAGCAGAAGGGCTTCTCCCTCACCCCCGGCGCCTATGTGGGGGTGCCGCCCGCAGAAGATGACGGGGTGGACTTCCATGAGCGCATGACCGAGATCCACAAGGAACTGCTGGAACTCCAGGCGGAGTCCGACCGGCTGATGGAGACCATCTCAAAGAATTGGGAGGAGATGGGGCTGTGAAAGAAATAGAATTGGGCGCTATATGTGAGTTTATCAACGGTGGTGCGTGGAGTGATAAAGAATATGTATCATCTGGGATACCTGTTCTAAAAGTTTCCAACTTTAAGCCTAACGGTTTTTTGATAGATGATATAAACTATTTGCCGTTATCAGACACCCAAAAGTACGCCAAAAATAAACTCCTACTCAACGATGTGATCATTGCAACTGTTGGTTCTCATCCCAATCTGCAAGATTCTGCCGCTGGTCGATCTTGTGTTGTAAATTCGCTTGTTGAGGGATTTTACCTGAACCAAAATGCTGTTTGTATTCGCACGACTAATAGCGAGATTCTGGACCAACGTTATCTGGGCTACTTGGCAAAAAGCCGGGAGTTTCAACACTATATTCAAAGCCGTGGCAGAGGTGCGGCTAATCAAATGCGGATTGCCATAGGTTCAATTAAGGAGTATAAATTAAAATTACCCAAAATTGAAATTCAGTGCCGCATCGCCGACATTCTATCCGCCTATGATGACCTGATCGAGAACAATCGAAAGCAGATCAAACTGCTGGAGGAGGCGGCTCGGCGGCTGTATAAAGAGTGGTTCGTGGACCTGCGTTTCCCCGGCTATGAGCACACCAAAATTGCGGACGGCGTGCCAGAGAGGTGGGAAAAAAGAACCGTTGGCAGCTTAATTGATAAGCCCATAAGAACAAAACAAATTCCAACCGCTGATTATCAGACAGCTGGTATGATTCCTGTCATCGATCAAAGCCGAGAATTTATATCAGGATATACCAATGATACCGAATCTCTTGTACAATCTAATGCTCCAGTAATTGTTTTTGGAGACCATACGCGTATATTAAAGTTAATTCAATTCCCGTTTGCAAAAGGTGCAGATGGGACGCAATTGATTTGCTCGTCTTCTAATCACATGCCGCAAAGATTGCTATATTGTAGTTTGCTTAATATTGATTTGTCTAATTACCATTATGCAAGGCATTTTAAGTACTTAAAAGCCGAAGTTATTTTTGTGCCAACTATGGAAATTGCAAATTTATTTGAATCGATTGCTGAACCTCTTTATACAAAGGTTCAACGTTGTAGAGAAATATGCTATCAGGCACAGCAAGCCCGTGACCGCCTGCTGCCCAAACTAATGACCGGAGAAGTGGAGGTGTGATAATGGCATCCCAAGAAGAAGGCACGGAGATGCAAATCATTCCACACGACAGTTCTGCCCCCATCGATATGTTAGGGCGCGAAGATTTTATAGGGCAACTGATTACTATCGTAGAGATACTCGCCTCTAATAAAAAGAATGCAAGTTATGCAATCAACGGAGCCTGGGGAACGGGGAAAACATGGATCCTGGAGTCGTTTGAACGGAGAATCAGGGAATTTTATCAAGAGGGAACAACGCTGAACAAATATGTGGTGTTTCATTACAATTGCTGGGAATATGATTATTATTCAGAACCGTTGATTGCAATTGTTGCAGCTATTTTAGATCAAATCGATACGCTTAATCTTGTAAAAGAGGAACAAAAAGCAGCCATTAAAGAAATTATCAAGGAAATTGGAATTAGTTTACTTGAAAATGCGAGCACAATTGTTAAAGGAAAGACAGGCATAGATATTCAAGCTATCCAGAAAAAGATAGAGCAAATAAACAATGAAACATCAAAAGCAATAGCAGAAAACCACGATTTTGATACATATTTCAAATTCAGAGAAATGCTGAAGCAACTATCCAAAACAATTGCGTTACTCGCAGAGGATCAGACGGTAATTTTAGTCGTAGATGAACTGGATCGGTGCTTACCAGAATATGCAATCAAAGTTTTAGAGCGATTACACCATGTGTTCGGCGACATTCCCAACATGCAGGTAATTTTAGCCGTCGATAAGGATCAACTGGTTCAAACGATTTCATCATTATATGGAAGCAATACTAGCATTGAACGATATTTAAAGAAATTTATTGACTTTGAGTTATCACTGCACGCTGGGGACATTGGCAACATTGTCAAAGGCCTTTATCCGCAGTATCATAGTTGCTTTAGCTGTCAAACGTTACAAAGCGACAAAGCTGATGACCTTTGTAGTCTTATCTTAGCCGATATTGACATTAGAACGTGTAAATTGATTGCTGAGAAAAGTCATTTGTGCCACCGCATTCTTACATCGGATAACATAATTTGTGACAGCTCTATTTTATGCGTCGAATTATTTCTTACTGTGTTAAAACAGTATGGGTTAAAGGTAAGCGATGCCAAGAACCATTTTAGCGAACAAAATCTATTCGCGTCTAATATGTTTTCACCTGAGAACACCTATATCTTGAAAAGATTGGGAAGTCGTTATAAAACGAAAAATGGTTCCCCGCAGTACTATCACCACAATTCTCCTGGACCTTCTTACATTGATGTATGTGATTTGTTTGGCCTTATCATCGGATGTTACCGAGTAGTCCTGGGATTCAATAATGAGCATTGGAACGGCGGATATGAGAATGTCGTTACAGTCGGTACTTTGTCTGTTCGCGAATACGTTTTGAGATTCTGGAAACTTTTAAATCTCATACAATGAGGAAGCCAATCCAAAAAGGAGGTTTTTATGAGCTACGACTACTCCGAAAATATTTTCGTCCAGGAATCGGCCGGGCATCTGCTGGAGCGGGAGCTGGGCTGGGAGGTGTCCTATGCCTACAACACGGAAAAGCTGGGCAGGGATGGCACCTTCGGCCGGACAAGCTACAAGGAGATCCTGCTCACCCGGTATTTTCGGCAGGCGCTGCAGCGCCTGAACCCGTGGCTCACCTCCGCCCAGATGGACGAGGCCCAGAAGAAGATGGAATCCCGCCTGTCCACCGCCTCCCTGATGCAGATCAATGAGGAGAAATACTCCCTCATCCGGGACGGCATCCCCGTCACCGTCAAGCGCCCCGACGGCAAAACAGGGGAGAAGCGGGCCCAGGTCATCGACTTCCAGAACCCAGACAACAACCACTTCCTGGCCATCAAGGAATTGAAAATTCACGGCGACCTGTACCGCCGCCGCACGGACATCGTGGGATTCGTCAACGGGATTCCTCTGCTGTTTGTGGAACTGAAGAAGAGCACCGTGGACGTGCAGAACGCCTACACGGACAACTACACCGACTACTTGGACACCATCCCACCCCTGTTCTACTACAATGCCTTTCTCATCCTCTCCAACGGCCTGGAGGCCAAGGTGGGCACACTGGGCAGCAAGTACGAGTTCTTCCATGAGTGGAAGCGTCTCAGCGAACAGGAGGCGGGCAGCGTGGCCCTGGAGACTATGCTCCGAGGGATCTGCAAAAAGGAGAGCTTCCTGGATCTACTGGAAAACTTCATTCTCTTCGACCACTCCGGCGGCCACACTGCAAAAATTCTGGCCCGAAACCACCAGTATCTTGGCGTCAATGAGGCGGTGAAGGCATACCAGGCCCGGAAGCTGAACAACGGCAAGCTGGGGGTATTCTGGCACACCCAGGGCAGCGGCAAGAGCTACTCCATGGTGTTCCTGGCCCAGAAGATTCGGCGGAAGTTTGCTGGCTCTCCCACCATTGTGGTCCTCACCGACCGGGAGGAACTGAACAAGCAGATCAGCGAGACCTTTGAAAACTGCGGACTGCTGGGCAAGGCGAAAGCTGGGCAGTTTATGGCCGCCAGCGGCGACGATTTGATCAACAAACTTCGGGGGAACCCCAGTTTTATCTTCACCCTGATTCAAAAGTTTAATCAGCCCAACGTGCAGCCCATCTGCCCCGACCATGATATCCTCATTCTCTCTGACGAGGCTCACCGCAGTCAGTACGGCATCTTCGCCGACAACATGGTGCACCTGCTGCCCACCGCCTCCCGCATCGGCTTTACCGGGACGCCCCTGCTATCTAATGACAACATCACCGAGCGCACCTTCGGCGGCTACATATCCGTGTACGACTTCAAGCGGGCGGTGGAGGACGGAGCCACCGTGCCGCTGTACTACGAGAACCGGGGGGATAAAATCGCCGATCTCCACACCCCGGAGATCACCGACCGGATTCTGGATGCCATCGAGCGGGCCGACCTGGACGTGGACCAGCAGGAGAAACTGGAACGGGAATTTGCCAAGGAGATCCACCTGCTGACCGCACAGCAGCGGCTGGACTCCATCGCCAAGGACTTCGTGGGACACTACTCCGATTTGTGGACCAGCGGCAAGGCCATGTTTGTGTGCCTTAATAAGGTCACCTGTGTTCGGATGTATGATCTGGCACAAAAATACTGGGCCCAGGAGATCACCCGCCTGGAATCTCAGCGCAGGCATGCCACCCAGCAGGAGGCTCAGGAACTGGACCGGAAAATCGCCTGGATGAAAGAGACGGAAATGGCCGTGGTGGTCAGCCAGGAGCAAAACGAGATCCAGACCTTTCAAAAGTGGGGCTTGGACATCAAATACCACCGGGAGAAGATGGAGAAACGGGAACTGGACAAGGAATTCAAGGACCCGGACAATCCCCTGCGGGTGGTGTTCGTGTGCGCCATGTGGCTCACCGGCTTTGATGTGAAGTGTCTGTCCTGCCTGTACCTGGACAAGCCCTTGAAGGCCCACACCCTGATGCAGACCATCGCCCGGGCCAACCGCGTGGCGGAGGGAAAGAGCAACGGCCTGATTGTAGACTACATTGGGATCGTGAAGGCCCTGCGGAAAGCGCTGGCGGACTACACAGCGAATGTGGGCGGCCAGGGTGGGACTGACCCCACGGTCGATAAGGAAGCACTGATTGCCCGCATTCTGGACACGATCTCCGCCGCCAAGAAATTTCTTCTGCGCCACGATTTTGACTTACAGACGTTGATCGACGCAAATGATTTTGAGAAGATGGCCCGGCTGGAGGATGGGGCAAACGCGGTCAGTGGAACCCTGGAGGAACGCAAACAGTTCCAGACTTACGCCAACGAACTGATCCGGATGATGAAATATGCCGACCGGAACGATGTCTCGTCGGATACCCGAAAAGAGTATGAGGCCATTGTTGCGATCTTCCACCAGCTCCAGAAAAAGCGCAAGCACGCCAGCAATGTGGATCTGATGGTGGAAATCAACGGCATTATCAGTGAGTATGTGCAGGTGGATACTCCCATCGAAGGTTTGACCCCCTCCCGCCAGTTCGACATCAGCAAGATCGACTTTGATCTGCTCCGCCGGGAATTTGCAAAGGCAAAGCGGAAAAATCTAATTCTGAAGGACCTGGACGACTTGATCCAGCAGCGTCTCAACGAGCTGCTGTTTGCCAATCCGCAGAGAATCAACTACTATGAGCGCTACCAACAAATTATCGATGACTACAACAGTGAACAGAACCGGGCCACCATTGAGAAAACGTTCATGGACCTGATGGATCTGGCCAACAGCATGGATCAGGAGGAGCAGCGGTATGTCCGGGAGGGATTCTCCAGTGATGAGGAGCTATCCCTGTACGATCTGCTCTTCTCTGAAAATCTGTCCAAACAGGATATTCAGAAAATCAAGCATGTGGCGGTTGACCTGCTGGCCAAGGTAAAGGCTAAAATTGCAGAACTGGATCACTGGACGGATAAGCAGGAGACCAAGGCAGCCGTGGACAACCTGATTCGGGATACTCTGTGGGCGGAATTGCCGGAGTGTTATGATGAGATCAGTATTTCAGGCTATCGGCAGAAAATTTATGAGTATGTGTACACTCGGTACCCTGATGTAGCATAGCGTATTATTTTTGCCTGATATTTTGTAATTCTTAGCACCAAATTGCTACAAGCATCATCAATGGCACCACCCAGATCACGGATGGCATTTTCCAGACCATGGGCATTTGATGCCAAGTCCCTGTGCTCCGGCATGATTGGCGGAAAGGTGGCGGCCAAATAAGCACGCTGTATAGAAAGGACGCAGACGATTTCGCCCGCGTCCTTTTTCACTGTGTTCAGACTATTGTCCTTAAGTGGACGGAGGCCCCCAGTTCTATATGCATCCTACGTTACCAGAATGAGATGGTGTTGACAAAGAAATCTGGCCAGGAGCCTCTCCCCTAAAAAGCATACGAGTCACCATTAGGGTATTGACATGCGCGAACGTTTGTTCTATATTGGATTTGGGCGAAAGCCAAAAACTCGCAGCTTTCCGGTGAGGTCCACACCCCGGTGGGACCTCAGAC
>NZ_KI271734.1:0-32507 GCF_000469445.2 Oscillibacter sp. KLE 1745
ATTTGTTACACCAGCACGTCGAAGAACAGCGCTAGAATAGTGGTGGCGAGGCCGCAGAGGCCGATGGCAAGGCCGCTCATGGCCCCCTCCGTCTCCCCCAGCTCCAGGGCGCGGGCGGTGCCCATGGCGTGGCTGCAGGCGCCGATGGCCAGCCCTGCCGCCACCGGATCCTTCACCCGGAAGAGGCGTGCCAGCGCGGGGGCGCACAGGTTGCCCAGGATGCCGGTGAAGATCACCGCCGCCACGGTGATGGAGACAATGCCGCCCTGCCCCTCCGCAATGGCGGTGGCGATGGGTGTGGTGACGGACTTGGGCAGGAGGGAGACGGTCAGTGTCCGGTCCAGGCCGAACAGGCGGCACAGGCCCCAGATGCTGAGGACCGAAGTCACCGCCCCGGCCGCGCATCCCGCCAGGATGGGCAGCAGGTTCTTTTTCAGCAGGTCAATCTGGGCGTAGATGGTTACTGCCAGGCAGACCGTGGCCGGCCCCAGAAAGAGGTTGATGAGGCTGCCGCCGGCGTTGTACGCTGCATAGGGAATGTCAAACACCGCCAGCACCGCGATAATCATCATCACCGCCAGCACCAGGCCGTTGCAGATCACAAGCCCGGTCCGCTTCTGGATTTTGCAGCCTGCCCAGTAAGCCAGGATCGTCAGCGTCACCCCGAAAAAGGGGGACTCCCACAGCGCGCTCATCTCCGCTTCCCCCTCTCCAGCAGGCGGCAGGTGAGCCGCACCGCTCCCACTGTAGCGGCAAAGGTGGCAATCAGCGAGACCGCGCAGACGACCACCAGGGCAAGCAGGTTCTCCCGCAGCACATCTGCATAGTTGATGATGCTGACACTGGCCGGGATGAAGAAGAAGGGGAGATTCCCCAGCAGATAGTCCGACTTCTCCCGGATGTGTTCTGTCTTGATGAGGCGTGCCAGCAGCAGCGACAGAAGCAGCAGCATCCCGATGATGCTGGCAGGCAGGGTGAAGGGCAGCACCCGCTCAATACAGGTGCTGATCCAGCAGATGCCGAAGATGATGCCGATCTGCGTTAGAAGTTTCAAAGTGAACCGCCTCTCCCGGCGGTCCCCCGCCGCGTTACTCTGCGCCGTATTCACACAAGGGCGCGGATTCTTTTCAACTTTTTTATTCTACGGAGACGGCCGGGGAATGTCAAATCCTTCCGGCTCCTTTTTCTGCCGCCGCCGCAAAATTCGGCAAAACAGTACAAGGCCCCGCCGGGAAAGAGCGGGACCTTGTCCAGGTCATCCAAGCATCCACAGGAGGCCGGGGGACTCAGAGGGGCATTTGCCGCTCCAGCTCCCGGCGGAAGTCCGGGTGGGCGATGGCAATCAGCGCCCGGGCCCGCTCCACGGTGCTCTTGTATTTCAGATCCGCCACGCCGAACTCCGTCACCACATACTGGACGCAGGTGCGGGGGGTGGTCACCACGCTGCCGGGGGCCAGCTGCGGCACGATTTTGGAGTGGAGGACCCCCGCCTTGTCCCGGTAGCTGGACCGGAGGGCCAGGATGCTCTTTCCGCCCTTGGACCACTGGGAGCCTACCACCCACTCCAGCTGTCCGCCGGTGCCGGAGTACTGCCGGGGGCCGATACTCTCGGCATTCACCTGGCCGGTGAGGTCGATCTCCATGGCGTTGTTGATGGAGACCACATGGTCGTTCCGGGCGATGTTCCGGGCATCGTTCACCCAGTCGATCTCCTTCTGGCAGAAGGCGGGATTCTCATGGGCGAAGGCCCACAGCTCCGGCCCGCCCACCATGTTGGCGTATACGCTCCGCCCCGGGCAGGTCTGTTTGCGGCTGTTGTTCACCACGCCCCGGCGCATCAGCTCCATGACGCCGGTGCTCAGGATCTCCGTGTGGACGCCCAGATCCCGCTTTCCCGCATGGGCCAGACACTCGCCCACAGTATTGGCCAGCCCTCCCAGCCCCAGCTGGATGCAGGCGCCGTCTGGCACCAGATCCGCGATGTAGCCCGCGATGCGGCTGTCCGTCTCGTTTCCCGCTGCGATGGGCGTCTCTACCAGAGGACGGCTGGATTCGATGATCCCGTCCACCTCTGATACATGGATGCGGGTGTGGGCCTCCCCATCACTGGGAATATTGGGCATTCGGGGGTTCACCTCCGCCAGCACCAGCTCGCACTGCTCCAGCACCTTCCGGCTCAGGGCCGTGCCCCACAGGGAGCGGCTCATCCACCCGTTCTCATCCGGGAGCGAGCAGGTCAGCGCCGCCACCCGGGGGCGCCGGGCCAGGAGCCACGCGGGCGTCTGACTCAGGTTGGAGGGGGCGTAATGGACGTTGCCCATGGGCTCCAGGCCCCGCTCCACGCCGTAAAAGTTGGAGTCATAAGTCACCTGTCCGGCCAGCTCCGGCGTCAGCAGCCGGGTCCCGGCGGGGATGAAGTGCCCGTAGATGGCGATATGGCCGCCGGTCTCCAGCAGGCGCTCCGCCAGCGCCCCGTCCAGCTCCCAGGGCCAGTTGGACATGGCGGCGAAGGCCGCCGTGTCCCCGTCCCGGATCAGCTCCGCCGCCTCCCGGGCGGTCATCTGCAGGGCCTGATACTGGGTCTGCCAGTTGCCCGCTCCCGCGCAGCGTCCCCGGCGGATGGGTGTCAGTTCTGTCATCGTCATTCTCCTTTGCCGCGCCCCTCTGCGGGGCGGTGTCTCCGGCGGTTTGTACAGCCCGCCGTGGGGGCCGCGGCCGCCGGTTCCCTTTCCCGTCTATTGTACCGCACATTCCGCTTCCGCACAATCCTCTTTTCCGCGGACGAGTTAATAGAAATTTTGTTTTTTTCTGCTTGCGCCCGGCCGCTTCGCCGTGCTATACTGGCGTTGTTCTTGATTTTTTCCATGGAGGTGCATCTTGCAGAAACGCAGTCACAAACTGCTGGCCGCCACCCTGCTGGAGAATACCCAGGGATTTCAGGCCAGACGATTCGAGCTCGCCTTCCTGTTCGGCTCCTTTCAGCCGGACTGCAACCCCCTGACCTATTTGAAGGGCTCCCTGCGGGCCTATAAGTTCCGGGGGCATAACTACTCCAACTCCCAGCACTACATCTACTCCCGCATCTCCCGGCTCCAGCGCCGCCAGCGCTGGACCATCTGGCAGTATTACACCCTGGGCAAACTGACCCACTATCTGGCGGATGCGTTCACCTATCCCCATAACGAGAATTATCCCGACAGTATGCTCTGCCACCACCAGTATGAGACGGACCTGCGGGCCTATCTGGAGGAGTATCTGGCCACCCGCGCCCTTCGTCGGGAGAAGTTCCGTCAGGACGTGGCGGACGCCCTTCAGGAGCTGCACCGGCAGTACATGGCCGGCGTGGCCGATATGCGCAAGGATGTGCAGTTCATCCTGAAGGCCACCTCCCTGCTGATGGCCGGCTGCCTGCCTGCCAGCGCCGCAGCGGCTGTCTGAACCCTGTTTTGGGAAAAGCGCACAGCAGCGGTTTCCCTTTCGGCGCATTCTTTGGAATCATTGTCAATTTCCATTTGCTTTTTCTGGTGTTATCCTGAAACTATCAAAGGACTCGGAAAGGAACCCAGTCATGACCAACATCACCCGTTCTGCCGAATACCGTTACTTTAGCTTTACCTATTTTTATGGTAAGGCTTATTTCGGTTTGGCTGAAAATGTGTGTGATCGTGTCTGACGCCAGAAAAAGGCTATCAGTGCATGACGACCCGCAGCCGAACCGGCTGCGGGTCTTTTTTGTACCAGCCCCATCATTTTTAGGAGGAATACAGTATGATCGTCGTTCTGAAACAAAACCCCAACCGGGACCAGCTGGAGAGCCTGATCGCCTGGCTCCAGGAAAAGGGGATCATCATCCACACCAGCATCGGCGAGGCCCACACCATCTTAGGACTGGTGGGTGATACCAGCCAGCTGGACATCGACCTGATTGCCGCCCTGGACATCGTGGAGGATGTGAAACGGGTCCAGGAGCCCTACAAGAATGCCAACCGGAAGTTCCACCCGGAGGACACGGTGGTGCAGGTGGGCAACACCCAGATCGGCGGCGGCAATCTGACCCTGATGGCGGGCCCCTGCTCTGTGGAGAGCGAGGAGCAGGTGGTGGCCATTGCCAAAGCGGTGAAGGCCAGCGGCGCCACCATGCTGCGGGGGGGCGCCTTCAAGCCCCGGACCTCCCCCTACTCCTTCCAGGGCCTGGGGGCCACGGGTTTGGAGTACCTGAAGGTGGCCCGGCAGGAGACCGGCCTCCCCATCGTGACGGAGCTGATGGACCTGAGCCAGCTGCCCCTCTTCAAGGATGTGGACGTGATCCAGATCGGCGCCCGGAACATGCAGAACTTCGACCTACTCAAGGCCGTGGGCCATCAGGACAAGCCCGTCATGATCAAACGGGGCATGTCTGCCACCTACGAGGAGTGGCTGATGAGCGCCGAGTACGTCATGGCCGGCGGCAATGAGAATGTGATCCTCTGCGAGCGAGGTATCCGCACCTTTGAGAGCTACACCCGCAACACCCTGGATCTGGCCTGCATCCCCGTGCTGCGGAAGCTGACCCACCTGCCCATCATCATCGATCCCAGCCATGCCACCGGCAAGAGCTGGCTGGTAGATCCCCTGGCCATGGGCGCCGTGGCCACCGGTGCCGACGGATTGCTGATCGAGGTCCACAACGACCCGGCCCATGCCCTGTGCGATGGCCCCCAGTCCCTGAAGCCGGAGGTGTTCGACGGCCTGGCGAAGAAGCTGCTGAAGCTCCATGACTTTATGAAGACGGTGGAGGAGTAAGACATGAATGTTGCCATCGTCGGCCTGGGCCTCATCGGCGGGTCCATGGCCAAGAGCATCAAGAACCGCACCAGCCACACCGTCTGGGGCATAGACCTGAACGCGGAGACCATGACCATGGCCCGGATGTGCGGCGCCATCGACGCCCCCCTGACGGAGGAGAACCTGCCCCAGGCGGATCTGATCCTGGTGGCGATCCGGCCCGGCGCCGCCATCGAGTGGGTCCGGCAGCACGCGCCGCAGATCGCCAAGTCCGCCATTCTGGTAGACCTGTGCGGCGTGAAGCGGACCGTGGTGGCGGCCATCGCCCCCATCGCAGAGGAACGCGGCTTCTCCTACATCGGCGGCCACCCCATGGCCGGTAAGGAGCGGGGCGGCTTCACCGCCTCCGCAGAGGACCTGTACGTGGGAGCATCTATGATCCTGACGCCGGACAAGCGGACGGACATGCGGCTGCTGGAGACGCTGAAGGCCTTCTTTCTGGACCTGGGCTTTGCGGGCCTCACCTTCTCAACGCCGGAGGAGCACGACCGCATCATCGCCTTTACTTCCCAGCTGGCCCATATCGTCTCCAGCGCCTATGTGAAGTCGCCGGAGGCCCAGAAGCGCCGAGGCTTTTCCGCCGGCAGCTTTCAGGATATGACCCGGGTGGCCCGTCTGGATGAGGACATGTGGACAGAGCTGTTTCTGGACGATGAGGACTTCCTCACCGCCGAGCTGGAAGAGCTGATCGGCCACCTGACGGACTACCGCAACGCCTTGCGGGCCAAGGATACTCAGCGGCTGCACGATTTGCTGAAGGAGGGCCGGGAGCTGAAGGCCACCGCCGGCGGCAACTGACCTATTTCCGGCGCCGCTGCGCGACATGATTCTATAAAAGGAGTTTTTCGATGTTTGACTCCATCCGAACCATTCCCGTCCGGGTCCGGCCGCCCTATGATGTGCGCATTGGCAGCGGCCTGCTTGGCCGGTGCGGGGACTATCTGGCCGCGCTGCTGGGACAGCGGAGGATCGCCGTTCTGGCCGACGACACCGTGGCCTCCCTGTACCTGGACACCGTCACCGCCGCTCTGGAGGACGCGGGCTTTGCCGTCTGCTCCCATATCTTCCCCTCCGGGGAGGGGCGCAAGAATCTCTCCACCCTGACAGAGCTGCTGGAGTTCCTGGCGTCGGAGCATCTGACCCGCACGGACTGCGTGGCCGCCCTGGGCGGCGGCGTCACTGGGGACATGGCGGGCTTTGCTGCCGCCGTGTACCTCCGGGGCATCCGGTATGTCCAGCTGCCCACCACCCTGCTGGCGGCGGTGGACTCCTCCGTGGGGGGTAAGACCGCCGTGGACCTGACCGCCGGGAAGAACCTGGCCGGGGCCTTCTGCCAGCCTGCCGCCGTGATCTGCGACACGGACTGCCTGAAGACCCTGCCCCCCGACGTGTTTGCCGACGGGGCCGCCGAGGCCGTCAAGACCGGCGTGCTCTCTGACGAAGCCCTGTTCGCCCTGTTTGAGGACGGCACCCTCACCGCCGACCCCGGCGAGGTCATCGCCCGGTGCGTCGCCTACAAGGCCGGCGTGGTGGAGCGGGACGAGAAGGAGCAGGGGGAGCGGAAGCTTTTGAACCTGGGCCATACTGTGGGCCACGCCATCGAGAAGTGCAGCGGCTATGTTATCCCCCATGGCCACGCCGTGGCGGCGGGGCTGGCCGTCATCGCCCGGGCTGCGGAGGCCCTGGGCTGGACGGAGGAGTCCCTGGCGGCGCGAATCACCGCCTGCCTTTCTAAAAATGGCCTGCCCACCGGGACAGACTACTCTGCTGAAGCCCTGGCGGAGGCAGCCCTTTCCGACAAGAAGCGCGCCGGTGGGGATATTACCCTGGTGGTCCCCCGGAAGATCGGCCATTGCGAGCTGCGGAAGGTGCCGGTGGCGGACCTGCTGCCCATCATCCGGGCAGGACTGGAGGCGTAAATGGACCTTCAAATCACCCCGAAAAAACTCTCCGGCGCCGTGACGCCGCCCTCCAGCAAGTCTCAGGCCCACCGATTGCTGATCGCCGCTGCTCTCAGCGGCGGGATCAGCGTCATCCACGGCCTGGCGGACTCCCAGGACATCCGGGCCACCCGCCGGTGCCTGTCTGCCATGTGTGCCGGGATGGAGGATCTGCCGGATGGCACCCTCCGGGTCCACGGACTGGGAAACGGCATCGTCATCGCACCTCCCTATGCCCTGCTGGACTGCGGGGAATCAGGCTCTACCCTGCGCTTCCTGATCCCCGTGGGCCTGCTGATACAGGGAGAGGCGTCCTTCACCGGCCGCGGCCGGCTGATGGAGCGCCCGCTGAAGCCCTACGAGGACCTGTTCCGGGAGAAGGGCATCGCCTGGAAGCTGGCGGACAACGTCCTCACCGTAAACGGCGGTCGGGGATACGGTACCCTGGCCCTGGACCCGGGGACATACCGCCTGCCCGGCAACGTATCCAGCCAGTTCTTCACAGGGCTGCTGTTCGTCATGCCCCTGCTGGAGGGAGACTCTACCCTGGTGTCCACCACACCCCTGGAGAGCCGGGACTACCTGGAGATGACCCGGCAGGCTCAGGCCGCTGCCGGTGTCACCAGCCGGTGGCTGGACGAAAACACGCTCTTCGTCCCTGGCGGCCAGACCTACCAGCCCTTTGAGGCCACGGCGGAGGCGGACTGGTCCCAGGCGGGGTTCTGGTACGCCGCCGATTTCCTGGACAGCCGTGTGGACATCCGGGGCCTGAATCCCGACTCTGCACAGGGGGACAAGGCAGTCAGCGAACTTTACTGGCGGCTGGCCCGGCCGGGGGACACGGAGATCGATGTCTCCGGATGCCCCGACCTGCTGCCGCCTCTGGCGGTGATGGCGGCGGCCCGCTCCGGCACCACCCGGTTTGTGAACGCTGCCCGGCTGCGGATGAAGGAGAGCGACCGGCTTTCCACCACCGCCGCCCTGCTGACCGCCCTGGGCGGACGGGCGGAGGAGGGGCCGGACTTTCTGACAGTCCACGGCGGGACGCTCACCGGCGGCATGGTGGACTGCGCCAACGACCACCGGATCGCCATGGCGGCCGCCATCGCCGCCACTGCCTGTACCGGCCCCGTCACGGTGCTGGGGGCCCAATGCGTGCAGAAGTCCTACCCGGATTTCTGGGAGGTGTACAAGAACCTGGGAGGTGATATCCATGTCCTCTGAATTCGGCAGTCTCCTGAAAATCTCTGTCTTCGGCCAATCCCATGGAAGGGCCATCGGCGTGGTGGTGGATGGCCTGCCCGCCGGGGAGGCCATCGACCTGGAGGAGCTGAACGCCTTCCTGGCCCGGCGGAAGCCGGGGAAGAGCCCCCTTTCCACCGCCCGGAGGGAGGCCGACGCGCCGGTGTTCCTCTCCGGCCTGGAAAACGGCGTCACCTGTGGAGCCCCTCTGTGCGCGGTCATCGAAAATGGAGACCAGCACTCATCGGACTATGACGCCCTGCAGGACAAGCCCCGGCCCGGCCACGCAGACTACACTGCATTTGTCAAGTGGGGCGGGCAGGCGGACATGCGGGGCGGCGGCCACTTCTCCGGCCGGCTGACGGCGCCCCTGTGTATCGCCGGCGGCATCGCCAAGCAGATTCTCTCCCGCCGGGGCGTATACGTAGGGGCCCACCTCCAGTCCGTGGGGACGGTGGCGGATGCATTATTCCCCCTGCGGCCCACGAAGGAGCTGTTTGACGCCGTGGCTGCCAAGCCATTCCCGGTGCTGGACGACCAGGCGGGGGAGCGGATGCAGGCGCTGATTCTGGAGGCCCGGAAAAATCTGGATTCTGTGGGAGGCGTCGTTGAGTGTGCCGCCATGGGCCTTCCCGCCGGACTGGGGGAGCCCATGTTCGGCGGCGTGGAAAACCGGCTGGCCGCCGCCCTCTTCGGCATTCCCGCCGTGAAGGGCGTGGAGTTTGGGGACGGCTTCGCCGCCGCCCGGTCCCGGGGGTCCGAAAACAACGACCCCTTTGTGATGGAGGACGGCCGGGTGCAGACAGAGACCAACCACGCGGGCGGCATTCTGGGGGGCATCACCAGCGGAATGCCCATCGTCCTGCGGACGGCCATGAAGCCCACACCGTCCATCGCCCAGCCCCAGCGGACGGTCAGCCTGTCCGCCGGAGAGAATGCGGAGCTTGTGATTCACGGGCGGCACGACCCCTGCATTGCCCACCGGGCGGTCCCGGTGGTGGAGGCGGTTACTGCCGCCGTGCTGTTAGATTTATTATTGGAGGGACATCATGGAACTTTCTGAGATTCGAGAGAAGATCGACGCAGTGGACGAGCAGCTGCTGGACCTGTTCCTGCAGCGCATGGACCTGTCCGACGAGGTGGCTGCCTACAAGAATGCGCACCATCTGCCCATTTTGAACAAAGAGCGGGAGCGGGCCATCCTGGCCAAGGTGACGGAGAAATCCGGGGAGCGGGAGCGGTATGCCTACCACCTGTTCTCCACCCTGTTCGAGCTGGCCCGGTCCCGGCAGGCAGAGCTGATCTCCGCCCCCACCAAGGTGGCCGCCCAGGTCCGCGCCTCTCTGGAGGCCGGCACCTCGGTCTTCCCCCAGACAGGCCTGGTGGCCTGTCAGGGCGTGGAGGGGGCCAACTCACAGGTGGCCTGTGACCGGCTGCTGCCCCGGGGCAACATCGTGTATGTGAAGACCTTCCAGGCTGTGGTGTCCGCTGTGGAGTCCGGCCTGTGCAGGTTCGGTGTGCTGCCCATTGAGAACAGCTCCAACGGCTCCGTCCGGGCGGTGTACGAGCTGCTGCAGGACCACAACCTCTCCATCGTCCGGTCCACCCGGCTGTGCATCCGGCACGAGTTGCTGACGCTGCCCGGCGTGAAGATGGAGGACATCACGGAGATCTACTCCCACGAGCAGGCCATCGGCCAGTGCAGCAAGTTCCTGAACAGCCTCAACGGCGTCCGTGTCATCCCCTGCGACAACACCGCCATGGCCGCTAAGATGGTGGCGGAGAAGGGTGACCGCCACGCCGCCGCCATTTCCTCCCACCCCTGCGCGGCGTTGTACGGCCTGACCTGCCTCAACGACAGCATCCAGGACAGCGACAACAACTACACCCGGTTCATCTGCATCACCAAGGATCCGGTGATCTATGCCGGCGCCAACCGGATCAGCCTGATTATCGCCTTTGACAACCGGCCCGGCGCCCTGTATGAAATCCTCTCCAAGCTGGCGGCACTGGACATCAACATGACGAAGCTGGAGTCCTGCCCCGTGGCGGGAAGTGACTTTGAGTTTGTTTTCTTCCTGGAGCTGGACGCCTCCGTCCAGGATCCCAGCGTCCTGGCCATGCTGGAGGAGATGGAGCGCAGCTGTGCCGAGTTCCAGTTCTTGGGCAACTACGCGGAAGTCTGAGCCATGGATGAGCGGATTTACGGCCTGCTGGGCCGGAAGCTGGGCCACAGCTGGTCCGTCCCCATCCATGCCGCCCTGGGCAACGGCGCCTACCGCCTTCTCGAGCTGGAGCCGGATGGACTGGCTCCCTTTCTTCACCGGAAGGACATCGGCGGCCTGAACGTCACCATCCCCTACAAGCGGGACGTGATGCCCCTGTGCGATGAGATCGACCCGGCGGCGGAGGCCATCGGCAGCGTCAACACCATCGTCCGGTGTGCAGACGGCAAGCTGGTGGGCTATAATACGGACATCGACGGCTTCCTCTATATGGCCTGCCGGGCGGGTATCTCCCTGTCAGGGAAAAAAGTCGTGATTTTGGGCAGCGGCGGGGCGTCTCTGACGGCCCAGACCGCCGCCCGGCAGGGGGGCGCGGCCGAGGTCGTGGTGGTATCCCGTTTCGGTCCGGACAACTATGACAACCTCTCTCGCCACGCTGACGCGGAGATCCTGGTGAACGCCACTCCGGTGGGCATGTACCCCGGCAACGGCCAGTCTCCCGTGGACCTGTCCGTATTTCCCGTCTGTCAGGGGGTGCTGGACGTCATCTACAATCCCCGGCGCACGGCCCTGCTGCTGCAGGCGGAGGCGCGGAGCATCCCCTGCTCTGACGGACTGCCCATGCTGGTGGCCCAGGCGGTGGCGGCAGAGGAGCGGTTCTTCAACAGGTCCATTCCCGCCGGTGAGAATGAGCGGATTTTGGTTCAGCTCCGGCGGGAGATGACCAACCTCATCCTGATCGGCATGCCCGGCAGTGGCAAGACCACGGTGGGGGAGGCGCTCTCCCGCCTCACCGGCCGGGAGGCCGTGGATCTGGACCAGATGATCGAAACCACCGCCGGCTGTTCCATCCCGGAGATCTTCCAGCGTGAAGGCGAGTCCGGCTTCCGGGCCCGGGAGCGGGCCGCCGCGGAGGAGGCTGGGAAGCGCACAGGCGTCATCCTCCTCACCGGCGGCGGTATCATCAAGACGGCGGAAAACTACGCGGCCCTCCATCAGAACGGCCGCATCTATCAGCTGGTGCGGGATCTCAGCCTGCTGCCCACCGAGGGCCGGCCCCTGTCCCAGGGGGCGGATCTGGCCGCCATGTGGCGGGAGCGGGCGCCCCTGTACGCCCGATTCCGGGACGTGGAGATTGACAACAGCGGCACGGTGGAGGACACCGCCGCCGCCATCTGGAGGGATTTTTGTGCACATTCTGGTAGTTAACGGCCCCAACATGAACATGCTGGGAATCCGCCAGCCGGAGATCTACGGCCATGAGACCTATGAGGACCTGAAGGCCCTGATCCGGGCGGAGGCGGACCGGCTGGGCGTGTCCGTCTCCTTCTTCCAGTCCAACCACGAGGGGGCCCTGGTGGACGCCATCCAGCAGGCATACTTCGACCATGTGGACGGCATCATCATCAACCCGGCAGCCTACACCCACACCAGTGTGGCCCTGCTGGATGCCGTGAAGGCGGTGGGGATCCCCACGGTGGAGGTCCACGTCTCCGACCCGGACAGCCGGGAGGAGTTCCGCCGTGTCTCCTACATCCGGGCCGCCTGCGCGGCCACCATCCGGGGCCATGGGCTCCAGGGATATGTGGAGGCCCTGCGGTTTCTCTGCGGCGCGGACGCTTGACAAACGGCGGTCTCTGACGGATAATATGCCCATACCCCATTGGGTATCCGGGAGGTGTCGGCATGAGACAATGTATGGATGCGGACAACCTGCACCGGCGGCTGAAGAAGATCATCGGCCAGGTGCAGGCCATTGACCGCATGGTAGACGAGGACGTGCCCTGTGAGGATGTGCTGTCCCAGATCAACGCCGCCAAGTCCGCCCTCCACAAGTGCGGGCAGGTGGTGCTGGAGGGGCACATCCAGCACTGTGTCCGGGACGGCATCCAGCACGGGGATGCGGACAAGACCATCGAGAGCTTCACCAAGGCGGTGGAGCGGTTCTCCAACATGGGTTGAAGGCAAGGGGATCGGCTGAAAAGCCGATCCCCTTTGTATATGTTACAGGATTTTCTCCAGAACGTAATTGGTCAATACCTGTCCGCGGCAGGGCACCTGCTGTTCCCGCTCTATCGCATAGCCCCGGCCGAGGAAGAAGGGCAGGGCGGTCTTGGAGGCGTGGACAGTGACGGCGTACACCCCCAATTCCCGGCAGTGGGCCTCCAGCGCGTCACACAGGGCTGCGGCGATGCCCTGTCCCTGGCAGTCCCACCGGACGAACAGGTGGTCCAGATAACCGGTATCCTCCACATTGCCGTAGCCCACAATCCGCCCGCCCGCCTCTGCTACCAGGGTGTACAGCCGCTGAAACCAGCTGTCCCGTGTCAGCAGATCCGCCTCTCCGGCGGCCCAGGCTTCCACCTGGGGCAGGGTGTAGTCCCGGCAGTTCACCTGCCGAACCGTCTCACCGAACAGGCGGGCCAGAATGGGCAGGTCTTCTGTCCGGTAGCGCCGCAGTCGCATTTCGGTTCTCTCCTTCCTGTTTTGTGGTCATTTTACAGGAAGAATCTGTATGCCGCAAGGTATTTTGCCTGAAACCGGCGGCACTTTTTCTTGACAGGCATACCCCTATGGGTATAATATACATATACCCCCATAGGTATAAAGAGAGGATGTGAGCCATTTGATCCATACTCTGGAGCGATTTCTGGAGTGGGGCGGCGTGAAGAAGGCCGTGACCTGCCTGGTCTTCTCCGGCATCGCCCTGCTTGTCAGCATCTTCGACCTGCTGCCGCAGCTGCCCTTTGACGCCGCCTGGGCAGCTGTCGTCCTCTGCGGTATCCCCATCATCTTGGAGGCAGTCATCGGCCTGGTGACAGCCTTTGACATCAAGGCGGACGTGCTGGTGTCCATCGCCTTGATTGCCTCCCTCATCATTGGGGAGGACTTCGCCGCCGGCGAGGTGGCCTTCATCATGCAGCTGGGCGCCCTGCTGGAGGATCTCACGGTGGCCCGGGCGCGGGCCGGCATCGAGAAGCTGGTGCATCTGACGCCCCAGACCGCCCGCCGCCTCACCGGCGGCCGGGAGGAGGCCATTCCCGCCGAGCAGGTGGCTGTGGGCGACGTGCTCCGGGTGCTGCCGGGCGAGACCGTGCCAGTGGACGGAGAGATTCTCACCGGACAGACCTCCATCAACCAGGCGGTGATGACCGGCGAGTCCCTGCCTGTGGACAAGGGGCCCGGAGACGAGGTTTCCAGCGGCACGGTGAACCAGTTCGGCGCCTTCGAGATGCGGGCGACGAAGGTGGGGGAGGACAGTTCTATCCAGCGGATGATCCGGCTGGTCCAGTCCGCCGATGCCGGCAAGGCCAGGATCGTGGGGCTGGCAGACCGCTGGGCCACCTGGATCGTAGTGGCGGCCCTGACCGCCGCCGCCTTGACGGGCCTCATCACCCGGGATCCCATCCGAGCGGTGACCATTCTGGTGGTATTCTGCCCCTGTGCCCTGGTGCTGGCCACTCCCACTGCCATCATGGCCGCCATCGGCAACGCCACCAGGCACAGCTTTCTGGTGCGGGAGGGAGACGCTCTGGAACGGCTGGCCTCCGTCTCCCAGGTGACCTTTGACAAGACAGGCACTCTGACCCTCGGCACCCCCCAGGTGAAGCTGGTGGAGAGCCTGCTGCCGGACGTATCCCGGGACGCGCTCTACGCCTGGACTGCGGGGGCGGAGCTCCGGTCCGAGCACCCGTTGGGCCGTGCCGTTGTTCAGGGCTGGCGAGCCGAGACCGTCGCGGCGCCGCCGGAGACAGCGGACTTCCAGATGCTCCCCGGCCGGGGTGTTTCTGCCACTGTGGCGGGTCATCACCTCGTCGCCGGTAACCGGGAGCTGCTGACAGAGGAACATGTCCCCTGGGAATCCTTGTCCCAGGCTGCCGTCCCTGCCCTGGAGCAGGGCTGCACCGTCATCTATGTGGCGGTAGACGGCCGCCCGGCGGGCTTTCTGGCCCTGGCAGACACCCTGCGGCCAGACGCCGCCGGGACCATCCGGGATGTCCGGGCCACCGGCGTGACCCCGGTGCTGCTCACCGGCGACCACGAGAGGGCCGCCCGGCATATTGCCGGAGAGCTGGGCATCGGCACCTTCCAGGCGGAGTGCCTGCCGGAGGATAAGCTAACCTGGATCGACCGCAGCCAGCAGAGCGGCCATCTGGTCTGCATGGTGGGGGACGGCATCAACGACGCTCCGGCCCTGAAGCGGGCCCATGTGGGCATTGCCATGGGCGGCGTGGGCAGCGACATCGCTGTAGACGCCGCGGACATCGCCCTGGTAAACGACGACATCCGGGAGCTGCCCCATCTGCTGGCACTCTCCAAGCGGATGATGCGCACCATCAAGAGCAATCTGGCCTTCTCCATGACCTTGAACTTCATCGCCATCGCCCTGGCTATCACCGGTATCCTGAACCCGGTGGTGGGTGCCCTGGTCCACAACGCCGGGTCCGTGCTGGTGATTGTCAACTCCTCTCTGCTGCTGAAGTGGCGGAAGCGCCCGTGACAGCGGCAGGCCATGGGACAGAAGATTCTGCGCCCTCCTACAGCAAAAAGCCCCCCGGCCTCTGCCGGGGGGCTTTTTAAGTCCTGGCTTCTCACCCCTTCAGGGTGTTCAGCAGGTGCCGGATGTGAATGCTCATGGCGTGGCGGGCGCCAGCCTCGTCCCGCTGCATCAGAAAGTCCAGAATCATGTAGTTGTCCGCGATGGCGATGCTCTGCATGTGCGCCCGATTTACGGAGACCTGCAGGATCTCGTTCACCGCGCCGTTGATGATCGGGTACAGCCGCCGCATATATTCGTTGTGGGAGGCCTTGATGATGGCCATGTGGAACTCCTGGTCCGCCAGGGGCCAGTCTCCGCCCGCCTTTGCGATGCGCTCCATCCGCTCCGCTTTCTGGCGGATCTGCGCCAGTTCCTCGTCTGTGGCACGCTGACAGGCCAGCGCCACGGTGGCGGGCTCAAAGATCAGCCGCATTTCAAACAGGTCCCTGGCCCGGACCCGGGACCGCAGGTTGGACAGCGCCGTCAGATCCACCGCGCTGGCGGGCAGATCCTCCGTGACAAACGTGCCCTTGCCCCGGCGGATCTCCAACACGCCCTGGGCCACCAGAAAGGAGATGGCCTCCCGGAGCGTGGTGCGGCTGACGTGCAGCGCCTCACTGAGTTCGTTTTCATTCGGGAGCTTGCTCCCCGGCGTGAACTGCCGTTCGTCCATGATTAGCTCGCACAGCCGGTCGGCCGTCCGCTCCGACAATTTGACTTTCCGTCCCTCACCCATGCGCATCCCTCCATCATCCGTGGTGAGGTCAGGCATTTCTCCACTGGATTTTCCGGCCAGTACGGAAATGTCCTTGACATCATATCTCTTTTAGAGTACAATGACATCATACAACAAATGAAAAAATAATACAACTATTTTGTGAAAAAATGAGGTGAACCGCTTGTGACGGCCAAGGACATGTTTTCCCACCGCGTCTCGATCCTCACCGGCCACTACGGCACCGGAAAGACGGAGGTCTCCGTCAATCTGGCCCTGGCGCTGGCCGCTGAGGGGGAACAGGTAATGCTGGCGGATCTGGATATCGTCAACCCCTATTTCCGCTCTCGGGAGCGGCGGCCCCTCCTGGAAAAAGCCGGTGTGCGGGTGATTTCCTCCTCCCAGGCCTGTTCGGACGCGGATGTCCCCGCCCTGCCGGCGGAGCTGCTGACCATTCTGGAGAACCGGGAGATCCGGGGCATCCTGGATATCGGCGGCGATCCGGTGGGTGCCCGGGTGCTGGCCCGGTTTCAGCCCAAGATCGTACAGGAGGATTACCAGCTGATCTTCGTCCTCAACGCCAACCGGCCGGAGGTGCGGGATGCGGAGAGCGCCGCCGCCTACCTCCGCTCCATTGAGGCCGTCACCGGCCTCACCTGCTCGGGCCTGGTGAACAACACCCATCTGTGCGGCGAGACCACGCCGGCCGAGATCCGCAAGGGCGCCGCCCTGGCACAAGAGGTTTCCCGGCAGACCGGAATCCCGATCCTCTGCCACACGGCGGAGCGGCGGTTCTTAGAATCCCTGTCAGACCTGGGGGAACCCGTGTTCCCCATTGCCATCAATATGAAAAAGCCGTGGGAGCGCTGACTCCGCGGCAGGAAAAAAGGAGGCATCCTGCAACCATGACAGCAAAGGTAACCTTCAACTCTGACCGGTGCAAGGGCTGTGAGCTGTGCACCACTGTGTGCCCGAAGCACATCGTCGCCATCGATCAGGCCGTCATCAACCGGAAGGGGTATCACCCCGCCCATGTGACGGACATCAGCCAGTGCATTGCATGCGCCAGCTGCGCGAAGATCTGCCCGGACTCCATCATCACTGTGGAAAAATTCTGAGAAGGAGGTCATCGACCGTGGAAAAAGAACTTTGGAAAGGAAATGAAGCCATCGCCGAGGCCGCCATCCGCGCCGGCTGCGACTGCTTCTTCGGCTATCCCATCACGCCTCAGAGCGAGGTCCCGGAGTATATGTCCGCCCATCTGCCCAAGGCGGGCGGCGTGTTCCTGCAGTCTGAGTCTGAGGTTGCGGCCATCAACATGGTGTACGGCGCCGCCGGCGCCGGCATGCGGGCCATGACCTCTTCCTCCTCCCCCGGCATCAGCCTGAAACAGGAGGGCATTACATACATCGCCGGCGCCGAGCTGCCCTGCGTCATCGTCAACTGCATGCGCGGCGGTCCGGGCCTGGGCACCATTCAGCCCGGCCAGGGCGATTACTATCAGGCCACCCGCGGCGGCGGCAACGGCGATTACCGGACGCTGGTCCTCTCCCCCTCCAATGTGCAGGAGGCGGTGGACTTCGTCCAGGAGGCATTTGACATTGCCGACCAGTACCGCAACCCCGTCATGGTGGTTATGGACGGCCTGATTGGCCAGATGATGGAGCCCATCGAGTGGCGTCCTGTCCCCAAGCGGGACCTGCCCCCCAAGGACTGGGCCACCACCGGCCGTAAGGACCGGGACCACAACAACATCATCAACTCCCTGTACATGGATCCGGAGGAGTGCGACCGTCACAACGACCACCTGGCGGAGAAATACGCCCTGATGGAGAAGAACGAGGTCCGCTGGTCCGAGACGGAGTGCGAGGACGCCGAGATCGTCATCACCGCCTACGGCACCCCTGCCCGGATCGCCCTCACCGCCCTTGAGACGCTGCGCGCCGAGGGGCTGAAGGTGGGCCTGTTCCGTCCCATTACCCTGTGGCCCTTCCCGGAGGAGGCCCTGCGTAAGCTCTCCAAGGCCGACCACGTGAAGGCATTTTTGGATGTGGAGATGAGCTCCACCGGCCAGATGATCGACGATGTCCGTCTGTCCGTGGAGGGCAGAAAGCCCATCCATTACCTGGGCCACGCCGGCGGCGTGATGCCCACCGTGGAAGAGATGGTAGAAGCGGCCAAGAAGGCCTTGAAGGAGGGCAAGTGACATGGCGATCGTATATGAGAAATCCCGGGGCCTGATGGACGTGGAGTTCCACTACTGCCCCGGCTGCCACCACGGCATCATCCACAAGCTGGTGGCAGAGTCGCTGGTGGAGCTGGGTCTGCTGGATGACGCCATCGGCGTGTGCCCCGTGGGCTGCTCCGTCTTCGCGTACAAGTATTTCAACTGCGACATGCAGGAGGCCGCCCACGGCCGGGCGCCTGCCGTAGCTACCGGCATCAAGCGCACCCATCCCCATCAGGCGGTGTTCACCTACCAGGGCGACGGTGACTTGGCCTCCATCGGCGCGGCGGAGATCGTCCACGCCGCCATGCGGGGCGAGAAGTTCACGACCATCTTTGTCAACAATGCCATTTACGGCATGACCGGCGGTCAGATGGCCCCCACCACTCTGATCGGCCAGAAGGCCACTACCTGCCAGGAGGGCCGCACCCGGGAGCAGGCCGGTATGCCCATCCGCATGGCGGAGATGCTCTCCACCCTGGACGGCTGCGCCTATGCCGAGCGGGTCTGCGTCACGGATATCGCCAACATCAACAAGGCCAAGAAGGCCATCAAGAAGGCATTCCAGAAGCAGATGAACGGCGAGGGCTTCACCTTTATCGAGGTGCTGTCCACCTGCCCCACCAACTGGGGCATGACGCCGCTGAAGGCCAATCAGTGGCTGAAGGACAACATGGTCCCCTACTATCCTCTGGGTGTCATCAAGGAGACGGCCCCGGAAGGCGCGGAGGTGAAATGAGATGAAAAAAGAGATCGTCATTTCCGGCTTCGGCGGCCAGGGCGGCCTGGCCATCGGCAAGAATCTGGCAGAGGCCGGCATGGCTGAGGGCCTGAACGTTACCTGGGCTCCTTCCTACGGCCCCGAGATGCGTGGCGGCACCGCCAACTGCTCTGTGGTGCTCTCCGACAAGCCCGTGGGATCTCCCGTGTTCGCCCATCCCACCGAGCTCATCGCCCTGAATGAGCCCTCCCTGGTCAAGTTTGAGGAGGGCGTCGTCCCCGGCGGCATGGTATTCGTCAACAGCGACGTGGTGACGGATAAAGTCTCCCGCACGGACCTGACGGCCTACTACATCCCCTGCTCCCAGATCGCCGACGAGGTGGGCAACCCCAAGGTCAGTAACATGGTGATGCTGGGCGCCTATGTGGCCGGCACCAAGGTGCTGAAGGCGGAGACCATCGAGAAGATGATCCAGGAGATGTTCACCGGCGCCAAGGCCAAGTTCGTCCCCCTGAACATCGAGGCGTTCCGCCGCGGCATGGCCTGCGTGCAGTGATTTGTTTCAGAGGGCCGGCGAGTTTGCTCACCGGCCCTCTCTCTTTGGCGGGCCCTGCGCTTTCTGTGCATTTTAACAGTTGACTTTGGCTGTGTATCAGCGTATAAAAGATATCATAGAAGAATATGGCTTTATATTGCGTGGAACGGGACACGCCGCGAAGATCTCTCCCCTCAGAGAGCTGCCGGACGGTGCGAGGCAGCGGGGGCAGCTTTGCTGGCCTCCCCCGGGAGCAGTGGGCGGAACAGAGCTTTCCCAGTACGCCGCACCGGACGCCCTCCGTTATCGGGGCAGACGAGCGGCCGCTGGACCAGCGGCAACGAGAGTGGTACCACGGAAGTTTGACTTTCGCCTCTCCTGTGCAGGGCAGGAGTGCGCGAAAGTCTTTTTGCTATCCCCCAAAACTTCAAACTATTTTTAAGGAGCGATCAATATGCTGGATATTCAAATCACCAAGACCACCAGCCCCAAGGCCAAGCCCGCGGACGAGAGCAAGCTGGGCTTCGGCAAGATTTTCACCGACCACATGTTCGTCATGGACTATGCGCCGGACAAGGGCTGGCATGACGCCCGCATCGTCCCCTATCAGCCCTTCCCCCTGGATCCCGCCTGCGTGATTTTCCACTACGCCCAGGAGATCTTTGAGGGCCTGAAGGCATACCGGACCGCGGACAACACCATCCAGCTGTTCCGCCCCGACTGTAACGGCCAGCGGATGCAGGACTCCGCCGACCGGATGTGCATTCCCAAGATCCCTGTGGAGGACTTCGTCCAGGCCGTGAAGACCCTGGTGGAAGTGGACAAGGACTGGGTGCCCCATTCTGACGGCGCCTCCCTGTATATCCGTCCATTTGTATTCGCCACCGATGTGGGCATGGGCGTCCACGCCAGCCGGAACTACACGTTCTGCGTCATCTGCGCTCCCTCCGGCGCCTACTATGCCGAGGGCATCGATCCCGTCCGCATCTACGTGGAGGACGAGTACATCCGCGCCGCGCCCGGCCTGACCGGCTTCACCAAGTGCGGCGGCAACTACGCCGCCTCCATCAAGGCCGGCGAGATGGCCGAGCAGCAGGGCTTCGCCCAGGTGCTGTGGCTGGACGGCGTGGAGAAGAAGTATGTGGAAGAGGTCGGCTCCATGAACATTATGTTCAAGATCGACGGCAAGATCTACACCGCCCCCTGCACCGGTACAGTGCTGCCCGGCGTCACCCGCCGCTCCATCATCGAACTGCTGAAGGACTGGGGCTATGAAGTCTGCGAGGAGCACGTGGCCATCGCCGACATCATGAAGGCCGGCCACGACGGCAAGCTGGAGGAGGTCTTCGGCACCGGCACCGCCGCCGTCGTCTCCCCCGTCAAGGAACTGGACTGGAAGGGCGACAAGGTCTTCATTAGCGGCGGCAAGATCGGCGAGCTGACGCAGAAGCTGTACGACACCCTCACCGGCATCCAGTGGGGCAAGCTGCCCGACACCAAGGGCTGGATCGTCCCCGTGTGCAAGGGCTGAGTTCCCATCGTCAAAAAGAGCGGAGCCGAAAGGCTCCGCTCTTTTCCTGCGTCCCGCTCAGGGCTGCTCCGCTTCATAACGCTTTAAAATGGCGGCCAGAGCCTCCGCCGGGATGTCTCCCACGGGGCGGATCGGCTCCGGATTTTCATCGTAGGGGGCGATGGGCTTTTCAAACCAGGCCACATCCCGCCAGGCGCCGCACTTGTACCCAGTGCTGCGGTAGGTGCCCAGCCGCCGGAAGCCCAGGGCTTGGTGGAGCCCCTCACTCTTTTCATTGGGCACGGTGACGCAGCCGTAGACCGTGTGGATGCCCTGCAGCCGCAGAATGTCTATCAGGGCGCCGTACAGCCGCCTTCCCAGCCCCCGGGAGGTGCATGAGCGGTCCAGATAGACGGACAGCTCCGCATTCCACTGATAGGCGGCCCGCTCCGCCTGGCGGTGGGCGTAGGCATAGCCCACGATCCGCCCCTTCTCCAGGCATACGAGATAGGGATACTCCCGGCCGACGGCGGCGATGCGTCCGGCAAATTCCGTTTCTGAGGGCAGCGCACACTCAAAGGTGATGGGAGTGTCCAGGTATTCTCCGTAGATCTTCAGCAGGGCGGCGCTGTCTGCCGGCGCGGCAAAGCGGAACGCCGGCACTCCCGGGGCTTCTCTTTCAGCCATCTCCGCCGCCCCTTACGTCCTGGCATGAATCTGGGCGCCGCACTTGGGGCAGGTGATGACGATTTTCCCCTTGCCCACCGGCACCCGGCAGATGGTTTTACAGTTCTTGCAGGTGAAGTATTTGTGGGCCTTGTCCGCATGGCGGGCCTTGGCATTCTGGCGGCTGCTCTTCATCCGCCACATCCAGTTCACCCACCGCTGGTTTTCGCTCCGGCGCTTGGTGAGATTCCGAGAGAAGATGCGGAACAGGGCGAAGGCCCAAGCGGCGATGGACACCAGGTACAGCGCATTCCCCAGCCACAGATGATGGGGGGCCACAAACATGGAGACGAGGTCCAGAACCAGACTTCCCACCACAATGGCCAGGCTCAACTGGTCCACGCCGTTGCGTCCGTACATGAGCCGGGCCAGTGCGTTCCCGATTTTTTGAAAGACTCCCATAGATAAGGACTCCTTTTCCGGCGGCTCCTGCCGCAGGGTGTGATTCTGTCATTATTTTACACGCAAACCCACCGCCGCACAACCGTTTGCGGGCGGAATTTACAAATTGGTCATTTATTTGTTTTGTTCAAAGTGCTATACTGATTTCTGTTGAGAAAAAACACCAAAGGAAGTGCAATATCATGGCAAAACGGCAATTCAAGGCGGAGTCCAAGCGGCTGCTGGACCTGATGGTCAACTCCATCTACACCCACAAGGAGATCTTTCTCCGGGAGATCATCTCCAATGCCAGCGACGCCTGTGACAAGCTGTGCTACCAGGCCCTGACGGATGACGCCGTGGGCATGAGCCGCAAGGACTTCAAGATCGAGATCAAGGTGGACAAGGAACACCGGACTCTGACCGTCTCCGACAACGGCATCGGCATGGACAAGGAGGACCTGGAGAACAACCTGGGCGTCATCGCCTCCTCCGGCTCCTACAAGTTCAAGCAGGAGGTGGGGGACGACGCCAAGGACACCGACGTGATCGGCCAGTTCGGCGTGGGCTTCTACTCCGCCTTTATGGTGGCGGACCACATCACCGTGGTGACGAGGAAGTACGGCGCCGACGCCGCCTGGATGTGGCAGTCCTCCGGCGCCGACGGCTACACCATCACCGAATGCGAGCGGGATGCCGTGGGCACGGACATCATCATGCACATCAAGGCGGACACCGATGATGAGAAGTACAGTGAGTTCCTGGAGTCCTGGCGGCTCCAAGAGCTGGTGCGGAAGTATTCCGACTACATCCGCTTCCCCATCCGAATGGAGGTCTCCAAGACCCGCCGGAAGGAGGGTAGCCCCGACGACAAGCCGGAGTACGAGACGTATCAGGAAGAGGAGACGCTGAACTCCATGGTGCCCATCTGGCAGCGGCGCAAGTCCAGCGTGAAGCCGGAGGAGTACAACAAGTTCTATCGGGACAAGTTCCACGACTACGCCGACCCCCAAAAGGTCATCGCCGTGTCCGCCGAGGGCGCCGTCACCTACAAGGCGCTGCTGTTCATCCCCGGTGCCACGCCCTTCGACTACTACACCAAGGAGTACGAGAAGGGACTGCAGCTGTACTCCAACGGCGTCCTCATCATGGACAAGTGCGCCGACCTGCTGCCGGAGCACTTCCGCTTCGTCCGGGGCGTGGTGGACTCTCCCGACCTGTCTCTGAACATCTCCCGGGAGCTGCTCCAGCACGACCGGCAGCTGAAGGTCATCGCCGCCAACCTGGAGAAGAAGATCAAGAGCGAGCTCGCGAAAATGCTGAAAGACGACCGGGAGGGCTACGAGACCTTCTGGAAGAATTTTGGCCGCCAGATCAAGTACGGCGTGGTCAGCGAGTACGGCGCCCACAAGGAGCTGCTTCAGGACCTGGTCCTGTTCTATTCCTCTACGGAGAAGAAGCCCGTCACCCTGGCGGAGTATGTCTCCCGGATGAAAGAGGACCAGAAGTTCATCTACTACGCGGCCGGCGAGAGCTTGGAGAAGATCGACAAACTGCCCCAGACCGAGGGCCTGCGGGAGTCCGGCACGGAGATCCTCTACTTCACGGAGGAGGTGGACGAGTTCTGTGCCCAGATCCTTCACACCTTCCAGGACAAGGAGTTCCGCTCTGTCCTGGACCAGGAGATCGAGGAGGGGGCCGAGAAGAAGGCCGAGGAGGCCGCAGACGCCCACAAGGCCGTGTTCGACTTCGTCAAGGAGACCCTGGGAGATCAGGTGAAGGAGGTCAAGGCCAGCGCCCGGCTGAAGTCCCATCCCGTGTGCCTGACGGCAGGGGAGGGCCTGAGCTTTGAGATGGAGAAGTATTTCCAGGCGGTCCAGCCGGACAGCGCCATCCGCGCCGAGCGGATCCTGGAGCTGAATGTGGAGCACCCAGCTTTCCAGGCCCTGGAGGCCGCCGTGACGGCAGACCCGGAGAAGGCCAAAAAGTACGCCACGCTGCTGTACGACCAGGCTCTGCTGATCGCAGGTCTGCCCCTGGAGGATCCCTCCGGCTACACTGATCTGGTGTGCGAGCTGATGAAATAAAATACTATGCGCAAAAGCGGTCCCGGGTAAAACCCGGGACCGCTTGTTTGATTTGCTTCAGGACGGATCTCTCTGCCATCCCGGCGTTTTTTCCATCGGGTAGGGGCGGCCGCCCTCGGCCACCCGAGAAGACGGCCGCGTGGATCGGTATCGCCCTCACCGCCGCTCCACCAGACGCTGGTAGTGCTTGTACAGGGCGGAAAACCGGCCCTGATAGCTGTGGTTCCAGGGCTTGCGCTTGCCGCAGAAGTGGAGGATGGCCGTGTGGTCCATCACCCAGTCCATGTCCCGCTCCCCTTGGCTCAGCAGCAGGTAGCGGTCAAACCGCCGGGCGTCGTAGTTCCACAGGCTGTCGTCCACCCCCAGGATCTGTCCGCCGTACAGGCCGTTGAGCACGTCCTGGTCCGGCAGCAGCAGAATGTCGGCGTGCTCCCGGGCATAGTCGAAGATGTCACCCGGCCGGACCTCCCGCCGCATGGCGGACAGATCCATCACCAGTACGCCGGAGTTGTAGTAGGCCTCCGCCTCATAGTTCTCCAGCCGCAGCCGGTTCACCGGGTCTGTGATGCCCGCCAGCAGCCCGGTGTGGGTGGCGGCGGCCATCAGGTCTCCCTCCAGGTCCGTATCATACAGGGCCCGGACGGGATTGATTACCAGAATGTCCGGGTCCAGATACAGCACCCGGTCCAGAGAACGCGGCAGCAGCTCCGCCGCCAGCAGCCGGTAGTACATGGCCCGGGTCCAGTACCGGGCCACCGGCGCGTCGGCGAACAGGTCCGCCGGCACCTCCAACGGGTGGATGCGCCCCCGACCGGCGCAGAGCTCCTCCAGTGCCGCCCAGTCCTCCGGCAGCAGGCCGTCTCCGATGGCGTAAATCTCAAAGGTCTCGCCAGGATCATTCCGCAGCAGAGAGCCCAGCATCACCCGCAGGGGCGGGAGATAGTTGCGGTCCAGTGTCACCAGAATGTTCATGTGGTCAAGCCCTCCGATCCGTTGGTCCGGGCCGTGTCCCGGTAATAGGCCACCAGCAGGTCCACCACCGTCCCGTAGGAGCGGATGCCGTCCTCTTGGCCGTAGCCCTTCAAAATCGTGTCGTACACCTTCTGGCTGGCATCCGCCGCAGCCCCCTCGAAGGATGCCCAGTAGGCGTTGTTAGATGCCAGATCCGCCCGCACCGTGTCCGGAAGGCTGTCCCGGATGGCCTGCCAGGCCGCCGGATCCGCCTGGTACAGGGCGTTGCCCAGGTGGATGTACCCCATCAGCCAGCCGGAGTATTCGTACACCGGATCGCCGCTGGTGGTGGAGGCCAGCACCGCCAGGAAGTTGCACTCCTGCTCCGAGGCGATGCCCCGCTGGTGGGACAGCTCGTGGGCGATGGTGGAGGGGGTCAGGCAGGCGGGGGCGTCCACGTTGATGTTGGACTCCCCGGTGAAAGCAAAGTAGACGCCGGTGAAGTTCATGGCGCTCATGACCCTGGAGAAGAACATCCGCTTGGGCGCTCGGTCCTCAAATTCCAGGAAGGGGAACAGGTCCTCCGCGCCCTGGTAGATGTCCGTGCTCCCGGCAAAGATCTCGTTCAGAGACGCATTGAACGTCCCCGCCTCATCCCGGGGCACCTGGTCGGCTGTCTGCGCCAGATTTTCCGCGAACCACGCGGTCACCGCCGTCAGATCCGGGAGCGATACCTCCTCCGCCCGGATGCCGGACCGGTCCTGGAAGGTGTCCGTGTAATAGCACACCCCCCACAGCAGGCAGGTAGCGGCGCAGACGCTCAGCCCGGCGCAGACCGCCCCCAGAACCGCGCTGTAAGCCCGGCGCTTCCGCCGCCCTCTGGCCCTGACTACCGCCGTGATGTTCCATACCACATAGGCCAGCACGAGGACGGCCGCCAGGACATACAGCACCTCCATCACAGAGAAGGAGACCCGATAGCACAGGCTGCCCAGAGATCTCCGGATCGGGGCGGATACAAATCGCTCCAGGGCGTTCATCCAGTCCCGGTGCTCCCGGGCGATCCAGAAGGCCGCCAGCAGGACCAGGTCCGCCAGCAGCCAGATGTGCAGTTTTTGGTGGGACTTGAAAAATGTCATGCTCACTCCGCTGCCGCCAGCAGCTGGCGGGTATAGTCGTCTTTCGGGTGGTCGAAGATGTCATCCACTGTTCCCTGCTCCACGATGCGGCCTTCTTTCATCACCAGCACCCGGTCGCAGAGCTGGTACACCACATTCAGGTCGTGGGAGATAAAGAGATAGCTGAGATCCAGCTCCCGCCGCAGCGTCCGCAGCAGGTCCAGGATCTGGGCCTGGATGGTCACGTCCAGGGCGGACACCGGCTCGTCGGCAATGAGGAACCGTGGCCGCTGGATCAGCGCTGCGGCAATGGACACCCGCTGCCGCTGTCCGCCGGAGAGCTCCGCCGGTTTTGCCGCCAGACACTCCTCCGGCAGACCCACCCGGTCCAGCATCTCCCGCACCCGGCGCTTACGCTCCGGGGCGTCATACTTGCCGTAGACCCGCAGCGGCTCCTCCAGGGTCCACTCCACCGAATAGGCGGGGTTCAGCGCGCTGTACGGGTCCTGAAAGATCATCTGGGGCCGCTTGGTGTAGTGAATCACCTGCCCCTGGTCGGGCTTCACAATGCCCAGGATGGTCCTGGCCAGGGTGGATTTTCCGGTGCCGGACTCGCCCACCAGACCCAGGATTTCCCCATGGCGCACATCAAAGGTCACGTCGCGGAGGACCTCCTGATAGGGGCCACGGCGGAAGAGCCCGCGGTCCCGGTATCCGCTGGTGACGTGCCGGACGGAGAGCACCAGCTCCTGTTCGCTCATGGCGTCTCCTCCTTCCGGTGCCGGGTGGGAATGGCGGCGATGAGCCGCTGGGTGTATGGGTGCCGGGGATGGCGGAACACCGTCTCGATGTCCCCCTCCTCCACCAGCACGCCCCGCTGCATCACCGCCGTGCGGGTGCAGAGCTTCCGCACCACGTTCAGGTTGTGGGAGATGAACAGCATGGAGATGCCGGACTCCCGGTTCAGCTTTTTCAAAAGCTCCAAAATCTGGGCCTGGATGGTCACGTCCAGGGCGGTGGTGGGCTCATCCAGCAGCAGCAGCTTGGGCCGTGCCACGACGGCCGCGGCGATCATGGCCCGCTGCAGCATCCCGCCGGAGAGCTCGTGGGGATACTTCCGATACACGCCCGCCGGGTCCGGCAGCTCCACTGCTGCCAGGGCCGCCAGGGCCTGGTCCCGCCGCGCCTCCCGGGAGAGGTCTGTGTGGATACGCAGCACCTCCTCCACCTGGGGGCCGATACGCATCAGGGGGTCCATGCAGCTCTGCGGCTCCTGGAACACCACGCCGATCTCCCTCCCCTGGACCTGCCGCAGCAGCGTGCGGTCTGCGTGGAGCAGCTCCGCGCCGTCCAGCAGGATCTCCCCGGAAAAGTCGCACTGCTTTCGGGGCAGCAGTCCCGCCACGCTCATGGCGGTGACAGACTTGCCGGAGCCGGACTCGCCCACCAGCCCCAGGATCTCCCCGTCGTGGATGGTCAGGGACACGCCCGCCACGGCCTCCCGCTGCCGGGTGTGGAATTTCACATGCAGATCTCGGATCTCCAGCATCAGGACACCCCCCCGTTCCGGCGCTGCAGGCCCTCGCCGATGAGACCCACGCCGAAGATCAGCAGCACGATGGCGCCGCCGGAACCCAGGGCATACCAGGGGGCGCTGGTCAGCATCCCCTGCGCCTCCGAGAGCATGTAGCCCAGGGAGGCGTCCGGCGGCGTGACGCCGATGCCCAGATAGCTCATGGAGGCCTCCGCCAGCACCGCGTTGTTGAAGCCGATGGTGATGGCCGGCAGCAGCACCTGCGTGGTGTTGGGCAGGATCTGCCGCACCAGGATGCGGCCGCTGGAGGCCCCCATCAGCCGGGCGCTCTTCACATAATTCACGTCCCGCAGCGCCGCGAAGGCGGTGCGGGTCACCCGGGCAAAGCTGGGGATAAACACGATCCCCAGGGCGATCACCACGTTGTATTTATTCCCCGGCCCCAGGATGCTGATGAGAACCAGGGCCAGCAGGATGCTGGGAAAGGCGGTCAGCGCGTCATTCAGGCGCATCAGGACCTCGTCCACCACGCCGCCGAAATAGCCCGTGAGGGCGCCCGCTGCCGTGCCGCACACCGCGCCGATGGCCACGGTGCTCAGGGCGATCAGGAAGGTGGTGCCCGCCCCCTGCAGCACCCGGCTGAAGATGTCCCGGCCGAAGCTGTCGGTCCCCAGCCAATGGGCCAGGGAGGGGCCCTCCAGCTTGGGCCCCGCCAGCAGGGCGTCCGGGTCGTAGGGCGTCCACACCAGGCCGACCAGGATCAGCGCCGCCATGAGGCCGGTGACAATCAGCCCGGCCAGCAGGTATCCGTTCATCCGCCGCTTCATGACGCACCTCCCAGCCGCAGGCGGGGGTCGATCCGCTGGTTGACAATGTCTGCCACGGTGCCTGCCAGCACCACCCAGAAGGCCAGGATCACCACGATGGCCTGCACCACGGGGTAGTCCCGGTTGGAGATGGAGGCCACCAGCAGCCGTCCCAGCCCCGGGATGGCAAACACCTGCTCCACCACGATGCCAGCCGCCACGATCTCCGCCATGGTCTGGGCCAGGAAGGTCACCACCGGCACCAGGGCGTTGCGCAGCACATGGCGCCGCAGGACCGCCCCCCGGTCATTGCCCCGGGAGATGGCGGTGCGGACATAGTCCCGCCGCATCTCCCCCTGAATGGTGCTGCGGAGCATCCGCACGGTCATGGCGATCCGGGGGATGGCGATGGCCGCAGCGGCGAAAAACAGATACCGGAACGCCCCGGTCGGGTCCGTACCCAGATCCGGGAATTGGCCGTGGACAAACCAGCGGAGGGTGATGCTGAACAGCCAGGAAATCAGGATGCCGGTAAAAAACGGCGGCACCGCCATGCACAGCTGGTCCAACACCGTCCCCACGGCGTCCCCCACCCTGCTGTGCCCGCGGGAGGCCCACAGCCCCAGGGGAATGGACACCACGGCAATCAGCGCGAAGCTGAGAAGGCTCAGGCACAGGGTAATCCCCACCTTGGGGGCAATCAGCTCCCACACCGGCTGGCTGTAGCTGTAAGAAATCCCCAGGTCCCCGGTGAAAAAGCCCGCCAGCCACTCCAGATACCGCACCGCGAAGGGGCGGTCCAGCCCCAGCTCTGCCTCCAGCTCCGCCACGCGCTCCGGCGTGGCCTGGGTGCCCAGCATGATCTCTGCTGCACTGCCGTGGATCAATTCAAAGGCCGCAAACGCCAGAAGGGAGACGATGACCATGGTGACCAGCAGCATCAAAATCCGCTTGCATACGTACTTCATGGCATCATCTCCCTTCCGGGGCAGCGGCAGCATACCTGCCGCGCATTGGATTTACTGGGCGTAATGGACCGTGGACAGGTCCATCACATAGATGGGATAGAACTGGTATCCCTCCAGCCCGTTCCGCAGAACCACCAGGTCCGCCAGGTCCTGGATGTAGACATTGGCGGCGTGTTCCGTCAGGTTCCGCTCCATCTGCTTGTAGAGCTCTGTCTGCTCTGCGTCGTCGGCCGTGGCCTGGGCCTGCTGGAACAGGGCGTCATAGTCCGTGTTCTGATAGTTGATAAAGTTGTCGTCCGCCGCAGAGGTGAACCGCTCCAGCAGCGCCCGGGCAGTCATGTTGGAGGCGTCTACGCCTACCACGGTGGACTGGAACTGCCGGTTTCCGTACACCTCGCTGAGCCAGGCACCCCACTCCACAGGCTGAATCTCCGCGGTGATGCCCACGGCCTTCAGCTGCTCCACCAGCACAGTGGCCGTGTCGATGTGGGGCTGATAGTTGGAGGGGACGGTGATGGTCATGGAGAACCCGTCGGGATACCCGGCCTCCGCCAGCAGCTCCCTGGCCCGCTCCGGGTCATAGGGATAATAGTCTGTCAGGTCCTCCACAAAATATTTCTGAAACGCCGGATACATACTGGAGCCGATGGGGCTGCCGTACCCGTCGAAGGCCACATCGATGATCTGCTGTTTGTCCACGGCGTAGCACAGGGCCTGCCGAACCTTTTCATTGTTGAAAGGCTCCGCGGCGTTGTTCAGATACAGCGCCTGCACCAGATTCATCGTGCCTTCCAGCACCTGGAAGTCATCCCCCAGCTGGGCGGCCTGGGTGCTGGTCAGGTGGGCGAACATGTCGATGGCTCCGCTCTGCAGGCTCATCACCAGGCTGTCCGCGTTCTCAATGATCCGGAAGGTCACCTTGTCCAGCTGGGCCGGGGTGCCCCAGTAGCCGTCAAACCGCTCCAGAACGATGGAGTCCTGGGCTGTCCGGGAGACGAATTTGAAAGGCCCCGTGCCCACCGGGGCGGTGGCCTGGTCCGTATAGTCCTCCGGCAGGATGGCCAGAGTCAGATAGGATAAAAACTCGCTGTCCGGCTGATCCAGGGTAATGGTCAGCGTGGTGTCATCAGCCTGGATGCTGGAAATAGCAGAAAGCGCCGGGATCAGAGGCGTTCCCTCCGAATCGTCGGCGCAGCGTTTGATGGAATATGTGACATCCCGCATCTCTACCGGGTCCCCGTTGTGGAACTGCACACCCTCCCGCAGGGTAAAGGTGTATGTGGTTTGATCCTCAGAGATCTCGTAATGGTCAGCGACCGCGGGCACCAGGTCTCCGTCAGGCGTGGGCTTCACCAGGCCCTCAAATACGTTGAACATGACTTCCTTGGTTCCTGCCGCCACCGCCAGGTGAGGGTCAAGACTCTCGTCCAGGTCCTGCGCGATGCCCACCACGATCTCGTTCGCCTGGGCCCGCGCCTCGGTAGAGCCGTCCGCTGTCTGTCCATCCTCTGACGCCTGCTCTGTGCTGCCGCCTCCGCAACCGGTGAGTGCGGCGCTCAGGAGGCCCGTCAGAAGAAGGAGCGCCATAAGCCTCTTCTTCATGGTTCTCTCCTTTGCATCACTGCTCATTTCGAGTCAGTGTTGGGCGGAAACTGTCCGCCCTGACAGAAATGTTCGGCTCTATTCAATTTTAAAAGGAGCCTCACAGGGCATGTTATTTTTATAACGCTTGCCCTGCAAGGGTGTATTGTACACGAACGCCCCGGGGATTGCAAGGGCTTTCGCAAAAAAACAGCCTGTTCGGGGGAGAAACATTCACAAATCCGTCACACCTGCGGAATTGAATTTCCGGGGGCGGCGTGCTATACTAATTTACATCGCTTTGGATGGGGCCGCCCATCCCAGTCAGGAGGTGTCACTCTTGAAAACGAAGAAACTGCTGTTCATTCTCAATCCCCGGGCCGGGCGGAACAAGCCCCACGGTCCGCTGTTTGACGCGCTGGCCATCCTTTCCGGCGCGGGTTACCTCATCCGGATCCACGAGACCTCCGCCCCAGGAGACGCGGCCGATACCGCCGCCCGGGAGGGCGCCGGATACGATCTGGTGGTGGCAGCCGGAGGAGACGGCACCCTCAACGAGGTGATCTCCGGCCTGATGCGGCTGGATGCCCCGCCGCCCCTGGGCTATCTCCCCCAGGGAACCACCAACGACTTCGCCTCCAGCCTCCAGATTCCACGGACCCCGGCGTCCGCCGCGAAAAACATTGTACAGAACCGCATGCGGGAACTGGACATCGGCCGGTGGAATGAGCGGAGCTTCATCTATGTGGCCTCCTTCGGTGCCTTCACCCGCAGTTCCTATGCCGCCTCTCAGGCGGCCAAGAACGCCCTGGGCCACTTTGCCTATATTCTGGAGGGGATGAAGGACCTGAACACCCTCCGCCCCTATCACATCCGCCTCACCGCTGACGGAGAGGTGCTGGACGGGGACTACCTGTTCGGCGCCGTGTGCAACTCCACCTCCATCGGCGGGCTGATGAAGCTGGACCCGGAGCGGGTGGTGCTGGATGACGGGAAATTCGAGATGCTGCTGGTCCCCAGCCCCAAGACAGCCGCGGACCTGCAGAATCTGGTGCTGGCGCTGCTGAACCAGCAGTACGACAGCCAGGGCCTGGTGTTCCGCCACGTCTCCTCCCTCCGGCTGGAGACAGAGGAGGAGCTGCCCTGGTCCCTGGACGGAGAGTATGCCCCCAGCGTGCCGGTGGTGGACATTGTCAATCGACAGCGGGCGCTGAGGATGCTGCTATGAGAGACTTGGAACATCTGCGTCGCCGGTACGCAGACCATGTGCCGGGGCTTCTGGGCGCCCGGCACAGCTATGCCGTCCTCTGTCCCCTGGTGGAGCGGCCGGACGGCCTGCACCTGCTCTTCGAGGTCCGCTCCGCCGCCCTGCACCGCCAGCCCGGGGAGGTGTGTTTCCCCGGGGGCCGGATGGAGGCGGGGGAGACGCCGGAGCAGTGCGCCCTCCGGGAGACGGAGGAGGAACTGGCCATCCCCCGTCAGGAGGTGGAGGTCCTGGGCAAGCCGGACTTCATCTGCAATCAGGCGGGCTTTCTGATGCAGCCGGTGCTGGGACTGGTCTCGGCCGCCGGTTTTGCGGCAGTGGCGCCCTCCCCTGCGGAGGTGGGAGAGGCATTCACCGTCCCCCTGGCTTTTTTTCGGGAGACCGCTCCGGAGCAGTATGTCTATGCCCTGCAGCCGGACGTGCCGGGGGACTTTCCCTATGAGACCGTGGGTATTCCTGCGGACTACCGCTGGGCCCGGGGCCGGGTGGAGGTCCCCATCTGGTATTGGCAGGGCCACGCCGTCTGGGGTATGACCGCCCGCCTGACCCAGGACATCGTCCGCCACCTGGAATAAAGAGCACAGGCAGGGCCGGAGCATTCGCTCCGGCCCT
>NZ_KI271734.1:32607-37421 GCF_000469445.2 Oscillibacter sp. KLE 1745
CCCCCTGCCTGTTCAGAATGGAGGACTTATGTGCCCAGAAACTCCGGGTCATATCCGATGAACTTTTCCCACGCCGGCCCGTCCGCCGCCGGAGAAAAGCCGAACTCCCGGTAAAAGCCCGCCGCAGCCTCCGTCTCCGGCGTGGGCAGCCGCAGGCGGTCCCGGCCCATGGGGCGATAGTGCATCACTGCCTGGCCGATCAGCTGCACGCCGTAACCCCGGCGCCGCCAGGGCTCTGCCACTGCCAGCAGGGGGATCCAGCCGCAGCCCCGCTCCGATTCCCGGCCGTCGTCAAAGGCCACCGCGCCCACAGGCGTTCCATCCAGATACCCCGCCAGTACAGGCGCCCCGGCGGGCGGTGCCCCGGAGGTCCCCGCCCACGCCGCCGGAAACTCCGCCTGCTCCCGCGCCAGGGGGCGGAAATAGAGGCCGGGCTCCAGTCCGTTGGCCCGCTGCTTCACGGTGCATCCTTGGGTGAAGGCCGGGTCTGTCAGATGGCTCGCATCGTCCCGCCAGACCACCTGGATCCGCGCCCCCTCCGCCCGCAGCAGAGAGACAGCGGTGTTGCTGCCGGTGGGCGTCTTCCCCAGCTCCTCCAGCGGGATGCCCTGTAGGGCCGCCAGCAGCAGGCGGATGGCGCAGCCATGAGAGAACACCGCCGCCGTTTTTCCGTCATTGGCCGCCGCAATGTCCCGCACGGCCGCCAGCAGCCGGGTCTGGACTGCCTGGGGCGTCTCCGCGCCCTCTACGTGCCACAGGTGGAGCCGGTGGTTGAAGTTTTCCAGCTGCGCCGGGTCCTGCCGGGCGATCTCTCCCCAGGTCTTCTCCTCCCACACGCCCACGCAGATCTCCCGCAGGTCCCGCCGCCGGTGCAGGGGCAGGCCCTTGGGCTTGTATATGGCGCTGGCGGTGGCGCAGGTGCGGTAGAGGTCGCTGGCGTAGACCGCGTCGATGGGAATATCCGCGAATCGGCGCGCCAGCGCCTGGATCTGCCGCTCGCCCCGGTCTGTGATGCTGCTGTTGGCCTGTCCCTGGGCGATGCGGTACAGGTTGCCCTCCGCCTCTGCGTGGCGAATCAGATAGATGGTGGTCATGGTTTCCTCCGTCCGGGCCCGGGCCCGCCGTTTTGATGTTTGGATATCGCTATCGTCATTATAGCGGATCTGCCGCTTTCTGGCAAATCGCTCCGGCGCGTTTTTTTTCCGGGAAAGCGGCTATACTACGCTCAGGCCGCAAAGGAGTGACTGAAGATGAGAATGTGTACCGGATTTTGGGTCGGTATCGGCGCCGGACTGATGGCCGGCGCGGCAGTGGGAATGATGATGCCCTACGGCAGGGATCCCATGAAAACGCAGGTGGGAAAGAGTATCCACAAGCTGGGTGTCGCCGTGGACCATGCCGTGGACAGCATCGTTTCCGAAATGCGCTGACGCGCAGGGCGGGGAGCCTCGGCTCTCCGCCTTTTTTGATAAAATCGTTTTTGGGGCTTGACTTTGGGAAAAGCTCTGGTATAATAATAACGCTGTCGCATTTGGCGACGCCTCGTATACAGAAATTAGAACCAGAACAGCTATGGAGAAGTCGCCTAGTTGGTCGAGGGCGCATGATTGGAAATCATGTAGGCCCCTAAAGGGTCTCGAGGGTTCGAATCCCTCCTTCTCCGCCACAGAAAGCCTTGAAACCGTCAGGTTTCAAGGCTTTTCTTTTTTGCGTCCTGCAAGCGTTTTCACCGCAGGAAAACCCCTTGGCGGAAAGGCGGCGGAACGAAAGAGAGACATCTGCTTTTAGCAGATGTCTCTCTTTCATGGCAAGGGGTAACAATCCAAATCCTCTCAGGTCGGTCGAACTCTCTTGCATTCAAATTTGCAATTTTTCTTGAGAAGCATCTAACCGGCCTTCTGGCCGGCAGCGCCTTTGCGCCGTACAAGCGTTTTACCACAGGCAAAACCTTGGCGCAGGGCGAATTCACTTCGCCCGAGCATTTCAATCACTGAAGGGTGGAGCGACCAACGGGAGCGAAACCCAAAAGAAAATGCGACTTGTCGAAACAAGTCGCATTTTCTTTTGGAGCGGCTGATGGGAGTCGAACCCACCTATGCAGCTTGGGAAGCTGCCGTTCTACCGATGAACTACAGCCGCATCTGAGTTGTTATTATACCAGACCGCTTCATATTTTGCAACCCCCAAATCTTCTCCGGCATGAACGCCTTTTCGCGGACATAGATTCTACCATCGAAGCAAAGGGGGATCACCATGAAAAAACTCGTCGTGCTGCTGTGCGCCCTGCTGGCGCTGGGGAGCAGTGCCCAGGCGCTGGAAGTATCCGCGCCCTCGGCTCTGCTGATGGAAAAGGAGACGGGCACCGTCCTCTTCGCCAAGGACGAACATGCCAAGCTGGAGCCCGCCAGCGTCACCAAGGTCATGACGCTGCTGCTGACCATGGAGGCCATCGACGCCGGACAGCTCCACTATGACGACGTGGTCACCGCGTCGGCCCACGCCTGCTCCATGGGCGGCAGCCAGATCTGGCTGAAGGAGAATGAGCAGATGACGGTCAGCGATATGCTGAAGGCGGTGTGCGTTGTCTCTGCCAACGACTGCGCCGTGGCGCTGGCGGAGACGGTGGCCGGCAGCGAGGAGGCCTTTGTGGAGCGAATGAACCAGCGGGCCGCGGAGTTGGGCATGGCCGATACCCACTTCTGCAATGCCACCGGCCTGCCGGCGGAGGGGCATGTCACCTCCGCATACGACATCGCCCTTATGAGCCGGGAACTGATCCGAAACCACCCGGACATCCGCCAGTACACCACCATCTGGATGGATTCCCTGCGGGACGGAGCCTCCTCCCTGGTGAACACCAACCGCCTGATCCGCTTCTACCAGGGAGCCACCGGCCTGAAGACCGGCTCAACAGACAGTGCGCTGTACTGCCTCTCTGGTACGGCCGAGCGGGACGGCATGGAGCTGATCGCCGTCATCATGAAGGCACCAACCTCCACCCAGCGGTTTGAGGATGCCACCAATCTGCTGAACTACGGCTTTTCCACCTACACGCTGGAGAATGTGGTGCCGGAGTCCGCCCTGCCGCCGGTGCCCGTGTCCCTGGGGACCCAGGCCACAGTGCAGCCGGTGCTGGGGGAGAACACGCACCTCCTGCTGGAAAAGACCAAGGCGGGCAGCCTGCAGCAGCTGGTCACCCTGGCGGACTCTGTGGAGGCGCCGGTGGCGGCGGGCAGTCAACTGGGGACCCTCACCATCACCTCCGGGGAAGAAGTCGTGGCGGAGCTGCCCATCCTGGCAGGAGAGGAGATCCCACGGGTCACCTTCAGCCAGATGCTGGTCCAGATGCTGCGGACGGCCTTCCTCTGCGGCTGACGGCGGTGGGGGGCGCTGCGCCCCCTGAAATCCCGGCGGATTGCGACCGCTTTCCCTTGTGTCCCGTTTCGGGGCATGGTATAATAAGGCAACAAACCCGCGCAGCTTTACGAAAGAGAGGCCGGTCATGATGCTGGATGTCAAATCGTTCCAATTACAGTCTTTTCTGCCCCTGCCCTATGAGGAGGTCCTGGCGCCGCGGCTGAAGCGGGCCCATGAGAAGCTCCAGAGCGGCAGCGGTGCCGGCGGAGAGTTCACCGGCTGGGTCCATCTGCCCCGGGACTATGACCGGGAGGAGTTCGCCCGCATCCAGGCGGCCGCGTCCCGGATCCGGGCCAACTCCCAGGCCCTGGTGGTCATCGGGATCGGCGGCTCGTACTTAGGCGCCCGGGGTGTCATCGACTGCCTGTGCTCTCCCAATTACAACCTGAAGCGCAAGGATACCCCCAACATCTACTTTGTGGGCAATGGCCTTTCCTCCGACGCTATGGGGGAGGTGCTGGACCTGGTGGCGGATGTGGATTTCTCCGTCAACGTGATTTCCAAGTCGGGCACCACTACTGAGCCCGCCGTGGCCTTCCGCTTCTTCCGGGAGGCCTTGGAGAAGAAGTACGGCCGGGAGGGCGCCCGGGAGCGGATCTACGCCACCACGGACAAGGCCCGTGGCGCCCTGAAATCCTTGGCGGATGCTGAGGGGTGGGAGACCTTCGTGGTCCCTGACGACGTGGGCGGCCGATACAGCGTGTTGACCGCCGTGGGTCTGCTACCCATCGCCGTGGCCGGGGTGGATATCACCGCCCTGATGCAGGGAGCGGCGGAGATGATGGAGACCTGCACCGAGGCTTCCTTCCGGTGCCCTGCCTGGCGGTACGCCGCCATCCGGTACGAGCTGTACCGGGCGGGCCGGTCCATTGAGCTCTTGGCCTGCTATGACCCGGCGTTCCGGTTCATGGCGGAGTGGTGGAAGCAGCTCTTCGGCGAGAGCGAGGGCAAGGAGGGCAAGGGCCTCTTCCCCGCCAGCGTGGAGTTCACCGCGGACCTCCACTCCATGGGCCAGTACATCCAGGAGGGCAAGCGCCTGATGTTTGAGACCGTGGTGCGCCTGGGTCCCTCCGACCGACAGCTGACAGTCCCGGCGGACGAGGCGGACGGCGACGGGCTGAACTTCCTGGCGGGCAAGTCCCTGGACTTCATCCGGGACCGGGCCATGGAGGGCACCCTGCTGGCCCACACGGAGGGCGGCGTGCCCAACCTGATCGTGGAGACCTCCGGCAGGACGCCGGCAGACCTGGGGCAGCTGATCTACTTTTTCGAGTACGCCTGCGGCCTCTCCGGCTATCTGCTGGACGTGAACCCCTTCGATCAGCCGGGGGTGGAGGCCTACAAGAAGAATATGTTCGCCCTGCTTGGCAAGCCGGGCTATGAGGACCGGCGGGGGC
>NZ_KI271734.1:37521-45148 GCF_000469445.2 Oscillibacter sp. KLE 1745
CAAGCCGGGCTATGAGGACCGGCGGGCGCAGCTGGAGAGCAAGCTGGAGGGGTGACCAGCCTCGGACTGGGCGGCACCCGTCCTGCCGCCCACTGTCAATCTCCATTATGAACAAAGTTTGAATCTTCATTTCTCCATTGTTTTTCACGCGATCTTGTGGTATGCTTAACATACCGAATTTCCCCCAGCGACTTTAATTGACAGGAGTGATTACTATGGTCAGACTGATTATGGGCGTGAAGGGCTCCGGCAAGACCAAGCAGCTCATTGAACTGATCAACAACGCGGCGAAGGACGAGCCCGGCAACGTGGTTTGCATCGAGGCTAACCGCACCATGACATACGATATCCACTACCACATCCGCCTGATCGACGCCCAGGAGTACAATCTGGACAGCTACGAGCTCTTCCGGGGCTTCATCAGCGGCCTGTATGCGGGCAACTATGATATCTCCCATGTGTTCATCGACAACCTGTGCAAGACCATCGGCCGGGAAGTGGACAAGGACACCGAGAATTTCCTGAACTGGCTGGACGCCTTTGGCGAGAAGAACAACATCAAGTTCACCGTCACCATCAGCGCCGACCTCTCCCTGGCTACTGACGGGATGCAGAAGTTCCTGTAAGGCTGCTGCGCTTTCCCATATACACAGACGCCGCCTCTGCCAACTGGCAGAGGCGGCGTTTTTCAGGTTTCAGATTTGCACCTGGGAGGATCCGGCGTCCAGCCCCTCCAGCAGATTGTAATTGTCATAGTCCGCCACAGAGGACAGGTCGCTGAGGCATAGCTGGTCCACGCCGAAGAAAGCAGCCATCCGGGCCCGCTCCAGGGCGGCCTCGCCGTTGAGATACCGCACCGCGGTGTCCCCGCTGCCGGAGGTGAGATAGGCGCAGGCGTAGCGGTCGGAGTAGTAATCTTTCGTCTGGGAGGCGGACAGCAGCTGCTCGATCTCGGCGGCGGAGGCCTGGCCGGTGTGCCGCCCATCCGTCCAGGCGGAGCCCGTGGTGGTCAGCAGCAGGCTGAGACAGTCGGAATCCACCTGGTCCGCCAGTTCGGCCAGGGCGTAGTAGACCTCCTCCAGCGGCGCCAGGGGGGCGATGGGGAAGTCCTCGGACACGTCGCCATAGTCCGCCACCCGCACCACCAGCTTGTCGGCCGGCTCACTCAGGGCGGCATAGTCATAGCCGTTGTATGCGGCTCCCTGCCAGACGGGCGCCTCCACCATCAAATAGAGCAGCCGGTCCTCTCCCAGTTCGGCCCGCAGCGCCTCCGCCAGCGCGGTGAAATCCTTCTTCTGGGCGGAAGAGAGCTCCGCCAGGTCCAGAAACAGCCCCTCATAACCGCCGCTCTCCACCGCGGCCGCCAGCGCCTCTGCGGTGTGGCTGGGGTCATCCTTCAGTGCCGAGGCGCTCCCGCCCACATGCAGCAGCGGCACGGCACCGGCGGCGGTGATGGTCTCCTGCAGGGCGGCTGCGGTCTCTGCATCGGGGGTACCGGCGAGCCGGGACTCCCCGGCGTAGATCAGCCGGGCGCCGCCCACCGCCACGGCGCCATAGCCGGTCAGGTCTGTCAGACCCTCCGCGGAATAGGCGATGCCGGTTTTCTCCGGGGCCGCGGCGTGATAGCTGTCATACAGCCGGATCAGCATGACCGCCGCCTGCTCCCGGGTGGCAGTCTGATCCGGGGAGAAGGTGGTGGCCGCAGTGCCGTTCACCAGCCCCAGCTCATGGGCCATGGCGATATAGCCCACGTTGGTGGTCACATCTCGGAAGGGCATGGGCAGGTCCTGGGCCAAACCGGCGATGGTGCCGTAGCCCATAGCCCGCACCAGCATGACCGCCAGCTCCTCCCGGGTGATGGGCTCCCGGGGGCGGAACGTATCCGTCTGCCGGGTGATGGCCCCGTTGGCATAGGCGGTCTCCACCGCGCTGTAATACCAGGCACTCTTGTCCTGGTTGTCCGTATAGGACCCGGCCTCCGGTGTTACCATCTCCCAGCCGAACAGGCGGCACAGGGCCACCACAAAGGCCCCCCGGGTCATGGGAGCCCCCAAGCCGAAGCGGGTGGGCGTCTGCCCCTGGAACAGGCCCAGGTCCACAGCCCGACGGATGGAGTCCGCCGCCCAGTGGCTCTCCGGCACGTCGGAAAAGCCGGTGGAGGCCGCTGCCGCGGGCGCCGGCAGCGCCGCTGTCACCAGCAGGGCGCATAGCAGCGCGCAGGAACAGAACCATTGCAGTCGTCTTTTCATGTTGTCATTCTTCGCTCCTTTAGCGTCAGATTTCTTTCAGATTCTGGCAGAGATGCCCGGATTCGCCCTCTGTCGGTATGCCATTGTACCAGAATCTGCCGCCGCCGTCAAACGAACGGTGTCGGAACGCAGAAAAACCTTTACGTTTCACCCCTTGCCTGCTATAATAATTTAGTTATGATGGCTTTTTATTACCTTTGAAAGGGAGGGAACGTGCCATGAGATTCAAAAAATGGAACATCGGGACCCCGGCTGAGCGGGACGTTGCCCTCCTGCGGAGTGCCGGATACCCCTATCTCCTCTCCACGGTCCTGGCGGCCCGGGGTGTCACCACTGCCGAGGCGGCGGCCGAGGCGCTGGAGCGGGACAGGAGCCTCAGCATGTCCCCCATGCTGATGCGGGATATGGACAAAGCCGTCGCCCGCATCCAGCGGGCGATCAGCCAGGGGGAGACCATCGCCGTGTTCGGCGACTACGACGTGGACGGCATCACTTCCACGGTTCTGCTGATGGACTATCTCAAAAGCTGCGGCGTCCGCTGCCTGCGGCATATTCCCCGCCGGATCGAGGAGGGCTATGGCCTGTCCAAGGAGGCCATCCAAGGCCTGCGGGACCAGGGCGCCACGCTGATGATCACCGTGGACTGCGGCATCACCGGCAACGAGGAGGTGGACTTCGCTGCCTCCATCGGGCTGGATGTGGTCATCACCGACCATCATGAGTGCAAGGAGGAGCTGCCGCGGGCGCTGGCAGTGGTGGACCCCCACCGCAGCGACTGCCCCTATCCCTTCAAGCATCTGGCGGGAGTGGGTGTGGCGCTGAAGCTGGTGCTGGCCCTGGGAGGCGAGAGCCGGGAGGATGCCCTGTTCGCCCGGTACTGCACCCTGGCGGCCATTGGCACCATCGCCGACGTGATGCGGATGGAAGGGGAGAACCGCACCATCGCCTTCTGCGGGCTGGAGGCCCTGCCCCACACGGACTTCGTGGGCGTCCACGCCCTGCTGAAGGAGGCGGGGCTTCTGGGCAAGCCCATCACCTCTGTCCAGATCGGCTTTGTGCTGGCCCCCAGGATCAACGCCGCTGGCCGCATGGGCGCGGCGGATCTGGCCGCGGACCTGCTGGAGACCGATGACCCCGCCCGGGCCGAGGAGCTGGCAAAGGCTCTGTGTGACCTAAACCGGGAGCGGCAGGCGGTAGAGCAGGCCATCTGCGCCGACGCCACCGAGAAGATCGAGCGCCTCCGGGCCGAGGACCGCAGCGCCCTGGTCCTCTCCAGCGAGGACTGGCACCAGGGCGTGGTGGGGATTGTGGCCTCCCGCCTCAGCGAGAAGTACGCCTGCCCAAGCTTCATGATTCATCTAAAAGACGGCGTGGGCAAGGGTTCCTGCCGGTCCTACGGCGGGTTCAACCTGTTTTCCGCGCTGGAGTCCTGCGCCGACCTGCTGGAGGGCTTCGGCGGCCACGAGTTGGCGGCGGGCTTTACCATCTCCGAGGAGAACATCGACGCCTTCCGGGCCCGGATGAACCGGTATGTCCGCTCCGCCTCCGGCGGGGAACGGGCGGTATCCTGCCTGGACGTGGACGCGCCCATCTCCTGCCCCGGCGAGGTGACGCTGGCGGAGGTGGAGCAGCTGGACCAGCTGGAGCCCTATGGCGCGGGCAATCCCCGGCCGGTGTTCGCCCTGCTGGGCGCCACGGTGGACGTCCTGCAGCCCGTGGGCCAGGGGAAGCACCTGAAGCTCCGCCTCTCCAAGGGCACGTGCCGGTTTGACGCCATCTTCTTCTCCATGACGGAGGAGACGTGCGGCGTGGCGGCGGGCATGCGGGTGGACGCGGCCTTCTATCTCCAGGCCAATACCTTCCGGGGCAATACCACCCTGCAGCTGCAGCTCATCGACATCCGCCCCTCTCTGACCCCCAGCCGCCATGAGGCGGCGGACCTGGACCTGCTCCACCGCCTCGTGGCGGGAGAGGGCCTCACCGGGCAGGAGCGGGCCCGGCTCCAGGCGTCCCGCAGCCAGTTCGCCGCCTTTTGGACCGTGCTGGAGCGGCAGCTCCGCCGGGGAAAGGCGGAGGAGGAGATGCTGCCCTTTCTGCGGCGGCTGTCGGCACTCTCCGGCGGGTGTGAGAGCTTCCTCCGGGCCGGCCTGGCCCTGGCCGTGTTCCAGGAGCGGGGCCTGATCGCCCTGTCCGTCCAGGGGGACCAGGTGACGCTTTCGCTGAATCCCATCCAGGGGAAGGTGGATCTCTTCGCCTGCCCCTATCTGTCCCGCCTGCGGGAGGACGCCGCCGGCAAGAGTGGAGGTGTTGTGTCATGACCATTCAGGAACAGTATGAGAACCTGGAAAAGACTGTCCGGGGCTACAATCCTGCGGCAGACTTCCAGCACATCCGGGCGGCCTTTGAATTTGCGGCAGAGGCCCACAAGGACCAGAAGCGCAAGAGCGGGGAGCCCTATATCATCCATCCCCTGGCGGTGGCGCAGATTGTGGCGGAGGAGCTGCGGCTGGACAGCGAGTCCATCGAGGCCGCCCTGCTCCACGACGTCATCGAGGACACCGCCGCCACCCACGAACAGGTATCCAAACTCTTTTCACCCACCATCGCCGACCTGGTGGAAGGCGTCAGCAAGCTGACCCGCATCCAGTACGCCACCAAGGAAGACGAGCAGATGGAGAACCTGCGGAAGATGCTCATCGCCATGAGCAAGGACATCCGGGTGATCCTCATCAAGATCTCCGACCGGCTCCACAACATGCGGACCATGGAGTACCAGTCTCCCGCCAAGCAGAAGCAGAAGTCTCTGGAGACTATGGAGATCTACGCCCCCATCGCCCACCGGCTGGGTATGCAGCGCATCAAGTGGGAGCTGGAGGACCTGTCCTTAAAATATCTGGACCCCATCGGCTACGAGGAAATCGTCTCCAAGCTGGAGGCCAAGCACCAGGAGTACGAGGACTTCATGCGCCGCATCCAGATCCAGATCGACGACCGGCTGAAGGAGCTGGACATCGATCACATCGTCTACGGCCGGATGAAGCATCCCTACTCCATCTACCGGAAGATGTTCAACCAGAACAAGAGCCTGGACGAGATCTTCGACCTGTTCGCCTTCCGGGTGATTGTGAACACGGTGGGGGACTGCTACAACGTTTTGGGTGTCATCCATGATCTCTACAAGCCCATTCTGGGCCGCTTCAAGGACTATATCGGCACTCCAAAGCCCAACGGATATCAGTCCCTCCACACCACGGTCATCGGCGCGGACGGCCTGCCCTTCGAGGTGCAGATCCGCACCAAGGAGATGCACGAGATCGCCGAGTACGGCGTGGCCGCCCACTGGAAATACAAGCAGAACGGCCAGGGCGCCGGCACCGAAGGGCGCTACGAGTGGGTCCGCCGTTTGCTGGAAAACCAGGAGGGCGCGGACGCAGAGGACTATATCCACTCTCTGAAGATCGATATGTTCTCCGATGAGGTGTTCGTCTTCACACCGGGCGGCGACGTGCAGAACCTGCCCGCCGGCGCCACGCCCATCGACTTTGCCTACGCCATCCACTCCGCCGTGGGCAACCGGATGGTGGGCGCCAAGGTGAACGGCCGGATCGTCACGCTGGACCATGTGCTGAAAAACGGCGACATCGTGGAGATCCTCACCGCCAAGAACGCCAAGGGTCCCAGCCGGGACTGGATGAAGATTGCCAGAAGCAGCGAGGCCCGCAGCAAGATTCGCCAGTGGTTCAAGAAGGAGAAGAAAGAGGAGAACATCGCAAACGGCCGTGCCGCCTTCGAGGCGGAGCTGAAGCACTGCGGCATCTCCATGAAGGACGTTCTCTCGCCGGAGATGCTGCCGGTGCTGTTGAAGCGGGTGTCCTACGGCTCTCTGGACGACATGTACGCCGCCATCGGCTACGGCGGCTTCACCGCCCAGAAGGCGGTGAGCCGGATCCAGGGGGAGCTGAACCGGGTGGCGAAGCTCCACCAGGCGGAAAAGGCCGCCGAGGAGCTGGCGGAGGCCAAACCGGCGGAGCCTGCCAAACAGCCCTCCGCTCCCAAGCGGGTGAAGAGCGAGCAGGGCATCATCGTGGAGGGCTTGGACAACTGCCTGGTGAAGTTCTCCAAGTGCTGCACCCCGGTGCCGGGGGACGACATCATCGGCTTTATCACCCGGGGGTACGGCGTGTCCGTCCACCGGTGCGACTGTCCCAACGCCTCGGAGGAGAAGCGATCCCAGCCGGGGCAGGAGGGGCGCTGGATCAAGGTCTCCTGGGGCGGCGACACCAACGACAGCTATCCCACGATTTTGGAGGTGGTGTGCAAGGACCGGCAGGGCCTGCTGCTGGACATCTCCGCTGCCCTCTCCACGACGAATACCTTTGTGCTGGGCATCAACTCCCGCAGTACAGAGGACCAGTTTGCCATCTTCCGGCTGGAGATCCGGGTGAAGGACGGCGCCCAGCTGAAGTCTGTCATGAACAAGCTGAACCAGATCTCCGGGGTGCTGAAGGTCAACCGACCGGCGGGGTGAGAGAGGCTTCCGCCGGGGGTGATTTGATGGCGGAAGAGCTTCCGGGGGGATGTAGGGGCGGCGATCAACCGCCCGGAGATGATTTGGGCCGCCGAACAGCGGCCACGGGGTCTCTGCTCCCGCAGGAGGGCGGGTCCAGCAGGATGCCCCCCCCATTGTCGTCGTCGCAAAGTCCGCTCAGCTCCGTTTCCGCCTGCGGCGAAAACTGCGCCCGCTCCCTTGCGCCTCCTCTCCCCACCGCGCGGGGCGCGGCGGGGGCCCCTTTAGGCCTTGCCAAAAGAGAAATGGGCCGTGCACGGTCTAAAGAGAAAAGTGTGTGGCGCGCTGCGGTGCAGTGGCCCTCCGCGCTGACGGAGGTCGACGTATCGGTGCAAGCGCCGATTTTGGCCCGCCTTCGGGCACGCTTGGGCCTTCTGCGATTTTCTTAACTGCCGTCCCGTGGCGGGAGTACCAACCTTGTCGGGGTGGTTATCGCATGGAATTGCTTCTCTTTTCGCTGCCGCTGGCTGCCCCTCGGGGGAACTGGCGTAGCGGGCCGATAAAGGCATCGGCCCCTACGGAGATACCGTCGGCCTTGCGCATTTTGTGGGGGCCGACCTGCGTGTCGGCCCTTGCGAGGGTGACGAAGGCCACAAGCCCGGTAGGGGCGGACGCCCTTGTCCGCCCGCCAGCACAAGCCGCCACAACCGCCCAGGCAGCGCGTAGCGACTGCGCAGCTGTTGGTGGCTCTGCCGTCTTACGGATGCGGCGTGCTCCCTGCGGGCAAGCGGAACGCGCGGAAGGAGGAGCCAGTGGAACACTGGTGACGGAAATACGGGGAGCGCCGCAGCGCGAGACAGGAAAAGAGGAG
>NZ_KI271734.1:45248-55838 GCF_000469445.2 Oscillibacter sp. KLE 1745
TGCGTGGGCGCGGCGGTGGCGGCAGCCTGCGGCCGTCCGGCGGTGTTTCTCTGCGGGGACGAGCGGGAGGTCCAGGTCCTCTCCGCTGATCTGGAGACCCTGACGGGCCGCCGCCCCGTGACCCTGCTGGGCCGGGAGTGGCAGTTCCGCCCCGGGGCCGTGGGTTCTCGGGACTGGGAGCGGAGCCGTCTGGCGGCGCTGTACGCCCTGGCCCAGGGGGACGCGCCGGTGGTGGTGGCCACCGCGGACGGCCTCATGGCCCGGACCCTGCCGCCGGAGACCCTGCGGTCCCTGGCCATCACCCTGGAGGTGGGGGGGCAGGCAGAGCTGGGCGCGCTGGCGGAGCAACTGCTCTCCGCCGGGTATACCCGTTGTGAGCAGGTGGAGGGCGTGGGCCAGTTCGCCCTGCGGGGCGGCATTCTGGACGTGTTCTCTCCCCTGATGGACCAGCCGGTGCGGTGCGAGTTTTTTGACGATGAGGTCGACTCCATGGGCGCCTTCGACCCCGGCACCCAGCGGCGGACCCGGAACGTGTCCTCCGCCCGGATCCTGCCGGCGGCGGAGGTGCTGCCCCACTGCGCCCCCGGAGGCCTGCCCGGTCTTGCGGACCAGCTGACCGCCCTGGCGGAGAAGCTGGCGAAAAAGCAGAAGACGGAGGCCATCGTCCAGACGTTGCGGGAGGACGCGGAGCGGCTGCGCAGCGGCGCGGCCCCGGGGGCGGCGGACCGGTATCTGGCAGCCATCTATCCGACTGTCACCGCCGGGGTCCACTACCTGCCTCCGGACGCGGTGGTGTTCCTCAGTGAGAGCGGCCGGGTGGACGAGCGGGTGAAGAACACGGTCCTCCAGCAGAAGCAGGACGTGGAGGCGCTGCTGTCCGCCGGGGTGCTGGCGGGGGAGTACGCCCATCTGACCCTCACCGCCGAGGAACTGTACGCCGCGCTGGAGGACTTCCCCGTGATCCTGGAGGACTCTCTGCCCACCTCCCGGCACCCCCTGCGGCCCCGGGGCCTCCTGACCATGAATGCAAAGCAGCTCAGCTCCTACGGCGGCAGCCTGGAGACCGCCGTCACGGATCTGGAGCACTACCGCTCCTCCGGCAGCGCGGTGCTGGTGCTCTGCGGCGGGGAGACCCGGGCGAAGAATCTCCACCGGCTGCTGGAGGAGAAGGGCATCCCGGCCACCCTGGATCTAAGCGGCGCCGCCATGCCTGCGGCGGGGGAGGTGCGCCTCTCCCTGGGGGCCCTGTCCGCTGGCAGCGAGTGGCCGACGCTGAAGCTGGCGGTGCTGACAGAGGGCCAGCTGACGGCCCCGGCCATGCGCAAGCGCCAGCGGGTGAAGAAGGACTCCAACCGGCAGAAGCTCCAGTCCTACACCGACCTGTCCCCCGGAGACCTGGTGGTCCATGAGCACCACGGCGTGGGCCGGTTCGTGGGCATCCAGCGGATGCCGGTGGACGGCGTGGAGAAGGACTACATCAAGATCGACTACGCCGGCGGGGACTGCCTGTACGTCCCCGTGACCCAGCTGGATCTGGTGAGCAAGTACATCGGCGGAGGAGAGGACACCGAGCGCACCAAGCTCAATAAGCTGGGGGGCGCCGAGTGGACCCGGCAGAAAACCAAGGCCAAGAAGGCCGCCAAGGATCTGGCCAGGGGCCTCATCGCGCTGTATGCCGAGCGGCAGAAGCGGCCGGGCTTCGCCTTCTCCCCGGACTCCCCCTGGCAGCGGGAATTTGAGGAGTCCTTTGACTACACCGAAACCGACGACCAGCTGCGGTGCATCGCGGAGATCAAGGCGGACATGGAGAAGCCACGGCCTATGGACCGGCTGCTATGCGGCGACGTGGGCTACGGCAAGACGGAGGTGGCCCTCCGGGCCGTGATGAAGTGCATCCTGGACGGGAAGCAGGCCGCCATTCTGGTGCCCACCACGGTCCTGGCCCAGCAGCACTACGCCACCGCCGTCAGCCGGTTCCGGGACTTTCCGGTGAAGATCGAGGTGCTGTCCCGCTTCACCCCCGCCAGGGAGCAGAAGCGGATCCTGGAGGCCGCCAAAAACGGCGGCGTGGACCTGCTGATCGGCACGCACAAGCTGCTGCAGAAGAGCATGGCGTTCAAAGACCTGGGCCTGCTGGTGATCGACGAGGAACAGCGGTTCGGCGTCACCCACAAGGAGCGGCTGAAGGAGATGAGCCGCCAGGTGGACGTGCTGACCCTCTCCGCCACTCCGATCCCCCGGACACTGAACATGGCTCTCTCGGGCCTGCGGGATATGTCCACCCTGGAAGAGCCTCCGTCAGACCGCCAGCCGGTGCAGACCTATGTGCTGGAGCACGACTGGGCCATCATTGAGGATGCCGTCCGCCGGGAGCTGGGCCGGGGCGGCCAGGTATACTACCTCCACAACCGGGTGGAGAGCATCGATGCCACCGCCGCCCGGCTCCAGAAGATGCTGGGGCCGGAGGTCCGCATCGTCACCGGCCACGGGAAGATGACGGAGCAGGAGCTGTCCTCCGTCATGCAGGCCATGGTGGACGGGGAGGCGGATATGCTGGTGTGCACCACCATCATCGAGACCGGCATCGACATCCCCAATGTGAACACCCTCATCATCGAGGACGCGGACAAGATGGGGCTGGCCCAGCTCCACCAGATCCGGGGCCGCATCGGCCGCAGCGCCCGGCGGGCCTACGCCTATCTCACCTACCGCCGGGGCAAGGTGCTGCAGGAGACCGCCGCCAAGCGGTTGGCGGCCATCCGGGAGTATGTGGAGTTCGGCTCTGGCTTCAAGATCGCCATGCGGGACCTGGAGATCCGGGGCGCGGGGAACCTGCTGGGGCCGGAGCAGTCCGGGTATCTCATGAGCGTGGGCTACGACCTGTACCTGAAGCTGCTGGAGGAGGCCGTCCTGGAGGAGCGTGGCGAGGAGAAGCGGATCGAGACGGAGTGTGCCGCCGACCTGACGGTGAACGCCCATATCCCGGACCGGTACGTCCCCTCGGCGGAACAGCGGATGGACCTGTACCGCCGCATCGCCGCCATCCGCACGGACGAGGACGCCTCGGATCTGCTGGACGAGATGCTGGACCGCTACGGCGAGGCGCCCAAGTCCGTTCTGGCCCTGCTGGACGTGGCCCTGCTGCGTTCTGCCGCGGCCAAGGCCGGCGTGTCCGATATCTCCCAGAAGGGCAGCCTCCTGCGGCTGCAGCTGGGAGTGTTCCACCCACAGGCCCTGGTGGCGGTGTGCGGCCACGCCAAGTACCGCCAGCGGCTGACGCTGGCGGCGGGGGAGATCCCTGCCCTCACCCTGAAGCTCAAGCCCGGGGAGGATGTGCTGGAGGCCGCCCGGGACCTGGTGGAGGACCTGAAGCTGGCCGCGGAGGAGGCCGCGGGCGGGACCCCGTAAGTTTCATCATGTTTTTGCCATGCCCCGCATAGGATGGTGGCGGTGGGACGTCCCCCGCCTGTCCTGTGCGGGGCGTTTCCACGGAATCTGCGAGGAATGACAAAGGAGAACCGTGATGAAACGATGCATCGCTTTTTGCCTGGCCCTGGGGGCCGCCCTCTCTCTCACCGCCTGCGGGGGCGGAGACACAGAGGGGGGACTTCTCTGCGAGGCGTCCGGCATCCGTCCGGACACTGTGCTGCTGTCCGTGGACGGGCGGGACGTGTCCGCCCAGCGATACCTCTACTGGCTGGCCTACGCCTGCGACTACATCGCCGACTACTACGACAGCGGGGAGGGGATCCAGTGGGGGGACACTGTCTCCGGCCAGAGCCTGGAGGATTACGCCAAGGACCAGGCGCTGCAGAACGCCGCCCTGTACGCCACAGTGGAGACCTGGGCGGAGGACTACGGCTGCACCCTCACCGACGAGGACCGGACCGCCATGGACCGGGAGTGGGCGGCCCGGGCGGCCCAGTACGGCGGGGAGGAGGCCTATTTGGCTGTGCTGGCCCGCATGGGGCTGGACCGGGCGGAAGCGGAGGCCATCTCCGGGGACTACTATCTCTACGAGCACCTGTACGACCTCTACTGCACGGAGGGCAGCGAGCTGGCCCCTGCGGAGCATGACCTGGAGACCTTTGCCCAGGAGCAGGGCTACCTCACCGTGGACCACATCTGGCTCTCCACCGCCGCTGTGGACCCGGCGGACGCGGAGGCCGTGGCCGCCTGCCGGGCCAAGGCGGAGGAGGCCTTTTCCAAGCTGAACGGCAGCGCGGACCCTGCCCACGACTTTGCCGTCCTGGCCGCCACTTACAGCGATGAGACGGACCGGGACCAGCATCCGTCCGGATACACCTTCACTGTGGGGGACGGCACGCTGCCCGCCGCCTGCGAGGAGGCGGCCCAGGCCCTGGAGGAGGGCCAGTTCAGCGGCGTGGTGGAGGCGGATGACGGCTTCTACCTGATTCTGCGCAAGCCCGTGGACCTGGAGGCCGTGGCCCCGGACTACTTCGACGCCCTGCTCCAGGCTGCGGCGGACAGCGCGGACATCTCCACCACCCGCACCTATGCGGACCTGGATGTGAGCCGGTTTTACGACGAGCTCATCGCCGCCCGGGCGGAGCTGGATGCCTCCGGCGGAGAGGTTGCCTGATGGGTGTTTGTGCCAATTTTGGCAAAATGACGAAATTCGCAGAGGTTTTGATAAAGTTTTAACAAATTTTCGAATTTCACAGAAATTTGCATTGACGGGGCAGGAAAAACCCAGTATAATCAAATCAGCAAGCGGTTGGTGTATGAGCATTTGTCAAAAATTTGGCAATTATGTTTTTCTTTTGACAAACTCTCGCCGCCACCCTCAACTTGTGATTGGCGTCTGCGGCAGCGCCTGACGAAGAGCCGTCGGAGCTGCCAATCCCATATTTTTATAAAAACGGAGGAAGATCATGAAAGAGCTCTATGTTGTGAATTGCTGCAGAACCGCGATTGGTTCCTTCGGCGGCGCGCTGAAGAACACCCCTGCCGTCGATCTGGGTGCCATCGTCATCAAAGAGGCTCTGAACCGTGCCGGCGTGAAGCCCGAGCAGGTGGATGAGGTCATGTTTGGCTGCATCCTGACCGCCGCCCAGGGCCAGAACGTGGCCCGCCAGGCCTCCATCAAGGCCGGCATCCCCTATTCCGTCCCCGCTTACACCGTGGGCATGGTCTGCGGCTCCGGCATGAAGTCCATGATCGAGGGCGCCCGCTCCATCCTGGCCGGCGACGCCGACGTGGTTGTCTGCGGCGGCACTGAGAACATGAGCGCCGCTCCCTACGCCGTTCCCACCGGCCGCTACGGCGCCCGGATGGGTCACACCCAGATGATCGACACCATGATCAAGGACGGCCTGTGGGACGCCTACAACAACTATCACATGGGCACCACCGCTGAGAACATCGCGGACATCTGGGGCATCACCCGCAAGGAGATGGACGAGTTCGCCGCCTCCTCCCAGCAGAAGACCGAGGCCGCCCAGAAGGCTGGCAAGTTCGAGGCTGAGATCGTCCCCGTGCCCGTGAAGGTCAAGAAGGACATCGTGGAGTTCAAGGTGGACGAGTTCCCCCGTGCCGGCGTGACCGCCGAGGGCATCTCCAAGCTGAAGGGCGCCTTCCCCGTGGGGCCCGAGTCCCCCAATCCCCAGGTGGTCCACACCTTTGAGCCCACCGGCATCCAGGAGACCGACGACAAGGGTCAGCAGCGCGTGACTGCCGCCAACGCCTCCGGCATCAACGACGGCGCCGCCGCACTGGTGCTGGCCTCCGGTGAGGCTGTGGAGAAGTACGGCCTGAAGCCCATGGCCAAGCTGATCGGCTGGGGCCAGGGCGGCGTGGATCCCAAGATCATGGGCGTCGGCCCCGTGCCCGCCTCCCGTCAGGCCATGACCAAGGCCGGCGTGACCATCGACGATATCGACCTGGTGGAGGCCAACGAGGCGTTCGCCGCCCAGTCCATCGCCGTGGCCCGTGAGCTGGGCTTTGACATGAGCAAGGTCAACGTCAACGGCGGCGCCATCTCCCTGGGCCACCCCGTCGGCGCGTCCGGTGCCCGGATCATCGTGACCCTGCTGCACGAGATGCAGAAGCGGCCCGAGGCCAAGAAGGGCCTGGCTACCCTGTGCATCGGCGGCGGCATGGGCGTTGCCACCGTGTTCGAGAAGTGCTGAATTGATCTTCCGGCAGAGCACCGTCTCCGCTGGATGTGAAAAGGCGTCCCCGGCCATTAGCCGGGGGCGCCTCTTTTTTTGTGCCGGGAAGCGGCGTGCCGCAGGGCCGCCATCCAGCAGAACGGCAGGAGGACGAGGGTATAAAAGCGCCTGGAGGCGGCCTGAGAGGATGCCCAAGCAGTTTGCGGATCGCACATCAGCCGGAGTTTTTACAGAGACCGCGCTATGAAAGGCACCTGGCAGCCGCTGGAATGCGGTGGAACGGATAAGAAGGCCGCTGTAAGCCGAAAACTGGCTTACAGCGGCTGACTTGGCACCCCTGACCAGACTCTAACTGGTGGCCTACCGCTTAGGAGGCGGTCGCTCTATACGACTGAGCTACAGGGGCATATCAAATAGGCAGAAACCATTGTACCTGTTTTCCGCCCTGCTGTCAATGGGAAAGGGCTGCCGCGCAGGCGGCAGCCCTTCGGCGCTCACTGGATGACCCGTACCCGGATCACATTCTCCAGCGCCGTCACCTCGTCGATGACGCACTGGTCCGCCGGGGCGCTCAGGTCCACGATGGTGTAGGCGTAGTCCCCCCGGGACTTGTTGCTCAGGTTCTCCACATTGATGCCGTCCCGGGACAGCAGGGTGGTGATGCTGGCCAGCATGGCAGGCACGTTTTTGTGGATCAGGCACAGCCGGCACACGCCGCTGCGCTCCTGGCTGACGGCGGGCAGGTTTACGCTGTTGCGGATGTTGCCGTTTTCCAAGTAATCCCGCAGCTGGTCCACCGCCATGACCGCGCAGTTCTGCTCACTCTCCGGTGTGGAGGCTCCCAGGTGAGGCATGGCCAGCACGTGGGGCGCACCCACCAGGCGGTTATTGGGGAAGTCTGTGACATAGGCCGCTACCCAGCCGGTGTCCAGCGCCGCCAGCATGGCATCGTCGTCCACGATCTCGCCCCGGGCCAGGTTGATGAACCGGACGCCCCGTTTCATGGCGCCGATGGCCTTGGCGTCGATCATGCGCTCCGTGTCCTTGGTGTAGTGGATGTGGATGGTGATATAGTCCGCCCGCTTGTAGAGCTCGTTGATGTCCTTCACCACATGGATGTGGCGGTCCAGCCGCAGGGCGGCATCCACAGACAGGAAGGGGTCGTAGCCGTACACATCCATGCCCAGGGACAATGCGATGTTGGCGACCAATGACCCGATGGCCCCCAGGCCGATGACGCCCAGCGTCTTCTTGTACAGCTCCGGGCCGATGAAGGCGGCCTTGCCCTTCTCCACTACGGTGGTCACATCCACGCCGGAGGCCACCTGCTGCCGGACCCACTGGATGCCCCCGTCCACGTCCCGGGAGCCCATCAGCATGGCGCACAGCACCAGCTCCTTTACGGCGTTGGCGTTGGCGCCGGGGGTGTTGAATACCACGATGCCCGCCTCGGAGCAGCGGTCCAGGGGGATATTGTTGACGCCGGCCCCAGCCCGGGAGATGGCCAGAAGGTTTTTCGGAAAATCATAGTCCAGCAGCTTGGCGGAGCGGACCAGGATGGCGTCCTCGTCTGTCTCCGAATCGGAGACGGCGTACAGCGCCGGATCCAGGCGGTTCAGGCCGACGGGAGAGATCTTGTTGAATGTTCTGATACGGTACATGGCAGAATGCCTCCATTGGGCGGCCCCAGCGGGTCGCGGTACTTGCGGGGGAACGTGCGGTGCTGGCACCGCTTCCGCCGCAGCATCTTCTATTATAGGTAGAGGCCGCCGTCCCAGTCAATGTGCCGAACCGCCAAATCCGCGGCCGGTTGGACCGAAAGTTTTTGGGGAGGTATTACTTTTGGAACGGCCTGGGAAAATACCCAAAAAGGCAGTTCTGCGCCTCCGGAACTGCCGCTTTCCTATGAAAACTGCGGAATCGTCCTGTTTTTTTGAAAAAGCCCCTGAAAGCAGCTTGCAAAAATCGAGAGAACGGCATATAATGCAAAACTGTGTGCAAATCTCGACCGGCGGCCGGAATCGGACGGCCGGCAGGGAGGCCGCGTGTGTTGATCCGCCGCCCGGCGCGCCCCGCGTGGCCCTTTCATAGAGAAAAGGAGAGGGAAGATGTGCAGAACGAACATTTGAGGAACATCGCCATCAACGCCCACATCGACCACGGCAAGACTGCCCCACAGGGCTGACACCCTGCGGGGATCGTTTGATAGAAATGCCCGGCGGAAGCACCCGCAAGGGGTACGCCACATCCGTAAGGCGGCAAAGCCGCCAACGGCCGTGCAGTGAATTCCGCCTCCGCCAAGGTTTTGCCGCAGGCAAAACACTTGTACGCGCCGCCCGGCGCGGCCTTGCCAGAGAAGAAGGAGAAGAGAATTATGCAGAACGAACATTTGAGAAATGTCGCCATCATCGCCCACGTCGACCACGGCAAAACCACGCTGGTGGACGAGATGCTGAAGCAGGGCGGCGTCTACCGGGAGAATCAGGAGGTGGTGGACCGGGTCATGGACTCCGGCGACCTGGAGCGGGAGCGGGGCATCACCATCCTGGCCAAGAACACCGCCATCCGGTACAAGGACACCAAGATCAACATCGTGGATACCCCGGGCCACGCCGACTTCGGCGGAGAGGTGGAGCGCATCCTGAAGATGGTCAACGGCGTCATCCTGCTGGTGGACGCCGCCGAGGGCCCCATGCCCCAGACCCGCTTCGTGCTCTCCAAGGCCCTGGAGCTGGGCCACCGGGTCATTGTGGTGGTCAACAAGATCGACCGGCCCGACCAGCGGATCCACGAGGTGGTGGATGAGGTGCTGGAGCTGCTGATGGACCTGGATGCCACCCCGGAACAGTTGGACTCCCCCATGCTGTTCTGCTCCGGCCGCAACGGCACCGCCTCCTACTCCCCCGACGTGCCGGGCACGGACCTCAAGCCCCTGTTTGAGACCATTCTGGAGTATATCCCCGCCCCGGAGGCAGATGTGGACCAGCCCTTCCAGATGCTGGTCAGCTCCATCGACTACAACGACTTCGTGGGCCGGATCGCCATCGGCCGCATCGAGCGGGGCACCTTGAAGCAGAACCAGGACATCGTCGTGTGCAACTACCACGACCCGGAGGCTGTGCTCCGCAAGGCGAGAGCCACCGCCATCTACGAGTTCGAGGGCCTTGCCCGGAATCCGGTGACCGAGTCCACCGCCGGCAACATCATCGCCATGAGCGGCATTCCCGACATCACCATCGGCGACACCATCTGCGTCCCGGACTGCGTGGAGGCGTTGCCCTTCGTGAAGATCAGCGCCCCCACCCTGGAGATGACCTTCTCCGTCAACGACTCCCCCTTTGCCGGCAAGGAGGGCAAGTTCGTCACCTCCCGCCAGCTGCGGGACCGGCTGTACCGGGAGACGTTGAAGGACGTGTCCCTGCGTGTGACCGACACGGACAAGGAGACTGCCTTCAACGTGGCGGGCCGGGGCGAGATGTCCCTCTCCATCCTCATTGAGACCATGCGCCGGGAGGGGTATGAGTTCCAGGTTTCCCCCGCCCGCGTGCTGTACCAGGAGATCGACGGCGTCAAGTGCGAGCCCATTGAGCGGCTGGTGGTGGACGTGCCCGGCGACTGTGTGGGCGCGGTCATCGAGAAGCTGGGTGCCCGCAAGGCGGATCTGGTGGAGATGACTCCCGTGGGCGAGCGGATGAAGATCGAGTTCCTGATCCCCGCCCGGGGCCTCTTCGGCTACCGCAGCGATTTCCTGACGGACACCAAGGGCGAGGGCATCATGGCCAGCGTGTTCGACTCCTACGCCCCCTACAAGGGCGACATCTCCCGCCGGGGCACCGGCTCCATGATCTCCTTTGAGACCGGCGAGTCCGTCACCTACGGCCTGTTCAACGCCCAGGAGCGGGGCACCCTGTTCATCGGGCCCGGCGTGCCGGTGTACGGCGGTATGGTGATCGGCGTCAGCCCCCGGAGCGAGGACATCACCGTCAACATCTGCAAGAAAAAGCAGTTGACCAACATGCGGGCCAGCGGCTCCGACGAGGCGCTGCGGCTGGTGCCCCCCAAGCAGATGAGCCTGGAGCAGTGTCTGGAGTTCCTGGCGGACGACGAGCTACTGGAGGTCACCCCCAAGAGCCTGCGGATGCGCAAGGCCATTCTGGACCACGAGAAGCGCATGAAGGCGCTGCACGGCAAGAAGTAAACCGGCCATTGCATGGGCCCTGGCCCCCGGGAGGGGGCCGGGGCCTGTTCGTTTGCCGCCCGGGCAGGAGGCGGGGGCTGTTGGGAAAGACCGCGCCGCATCCGCAGGGGGGCGATGATCCCGGCGGCCCGGAGGCGGAGACTCTCCGGAAAACGGTTGGGCCGCCGGGCGGCGGCCTGGGGGGATTCTGCTCCCGCAGGGGGGCTTGTCCAGCGGGGATGCGCCCCCCCATTCTCTTTTTGTCAGCGCCAAAAAGAG
>NZ_KI271734.1:55938-56164 GCF_000469445.2 Oscillibacter sp. KLE 1745
AGAGAACGCGCCGCGCCCGGTGTAAGAGAAAAAGCGCTTTTGGCCGCAACTTTGCACGTTCGTGCAAAGTTGCTGTACGGGGGTCGGCGTGAGAGGGTGCCTGCGTGTTTTCGGCAGACGGCCGACGGGCGCGGCGGAGTGACGCAAAGATTTGGGTGGCTGATTCCCGCGGCGCGGGTGCGCCTTGGGTCAGGGTGCAAGGAGGGATTTGACCAGCTCCTCTTTT
>NZ_KI271734.1:56264-57217 GCF_000469445.2 Oscillibacter sp. KLE 1745
GTGAGAGGGTGCCTGCGTGTTTTCGGCAGACGGCTGACGGGCGCGGCGGGGTGACGCAAAGATTTGGGGGGCTGATTCCCGCGGCGCGGGTATGTCTTGGGTCGGGGTGCAAGGAGGGATTTGACCAGCTCCTCTTTTCCTGTCTCGCGCTGCGGCGCTCCCAGGATTTCCGTCACCAGTGTTCCACTGGTTCCTCTTTCCGCGCGTTCCGCTTCGCTACGCGCTACCCTAGCGGTCGCGGAAGCGCCTGACCTTCCATAACCGTAGGGGCAGATGCTCTCATCCGCCCATTTCCCCGCGTTGGCAGGACGGTGATCGGATATCTGTTGAGGTCACGAGCAGGAAAGCGCCCGGGCATGGGAGAGGGTTTCCTCCTCTTCCGCGCCCAGCAGGTCCAACGCACCCAACTCCAGGCCCATTTGGAGGCCCAGGAAAAACTGATACTCTCCGGCGTATTCCGCCAGGGCGCAGCAGGCGTCCGACAGGTCCCCTACCTCCTGCAAAAGCTCCCGGTCCCCGCCGCAGAGCTGCCGGACCCGGCAGTACGCCGCTTCCTCCCGTGCTGCCAGCTCCCGCCAAACCGGATCCCCCCGCTCCGCCCTCTTGCGGAGATGCAGTAAAATATCCGTCAACATCGCCTTGGTGTGATTCATATATAGCCACCTCCTATGCACTTGTAGTATACCACCTAAGCACCACTTGTCAAGCAAAACGCCAAATGATATAGTGCATATATAGTAACTACGTAGTGAGTAGAAAGTAGGGTGAAGGGTTTTGGGCGAACACCAGCTGGTAAATCGGAAAAGATTTGTTTCCTCCCTGGCCAACGAACTGGTAGAGCCATTCAACGAGCTCTCCAAAAAAACGCGCATCACCAAAACGCGTCTCTTGGACGAAGCCATCGAGGACCTCCTAAAAAAATACGAACACAAAGGCGGCTGAGCGAAGCTCAG